>JAXMJH010000001.1:0-10406 GCA_034376725.1 Lysobacteraceae bacterium
GCAGCTGGTCTCGATCGCCGCGGCGCTGATCCCGTTCCTCGAGCACGACGACGCCAACCGCGCGCTGATGGGTTCCAACATGCAGCGCCAGTCGGTGCCGCTGGTCTTCCCGCAGGCGCCGCTGGTCGGCACCGGGCTGGAGGCGACGGTCGCCACCGACTCCGGCGCGGTGATCCTCGCCCGCCGCAAGGGCGTCGTGCTCAGCGTGACCGCCGACGAGATCATCATCGACGCCGGCACCGATACCGCCGAGCATGCCCAGCCACTGGGTCGCCTCGCCCGGATCGACCGCTACCGGGTCAAGAAGTTCTGGCGCACCAACCAGGACACCGCCATCAACCAGCGGCCGCTCATCGCTCAGGGTCAGACGGTCGAGGCAGGGCAGATCCTGGCCGACGGTGCCGCGACCGAGGACGGCGAGCTGGCGCTCGGCGCCAACATCACGGTGGCGTTCATGCCGTGGTACGGCCACAACTTCGAGGACGCCATCGTCCTCTCCGAGCGGCTGGTGAAGGACGACGTCTACTCGTCGATCCACATCCAGGAGCTCGAGCTCCACGTGCGCGACACCAAGCGCGGCCAGGAAGAGATCACCCGCGAGATCCCCAACGTCTCCGAGGAGTCGCTGCTCGATCTCGACGAGCGCGGCATCGTGCGGGTCGGCGCGGCGGTGATTCCGGGCGACATTCTGGTCGGCAAGATCACCCCCAAGGGCGAGACCGAGCTGAGCCCCGAAGAGAAGCTGCTCACGGCGATCTTCGGCGAGAAGGCGAAGGACGTCAAGGATTCCTCGCTCAAGGTTCCGCCGGGGATGAAGGGGACCGTGATCGACGTCAAGATCTTCTCGCGGGTCGAGGGACCGGTCGTCGACAAGGACCGCGGTGAGCGGATCGGCGAGGTGCGCACTCGCGAGGGCGAGGAGAAGGCGCGGATCACCCACGCCATGCTCGAAGAGGTTGCCGAGCTGTTGGAGGGCGAAGAGGTCAGTCTGATGATCCAGGCCGGCTCCGTCGAGGAGCTGCTCGCGCCGGGAACCAAGCTGACCAAGACCGTGCTCAAGGGCATCGACCTCGGTGATGTCGATCTCAAGACGCTCCGGGTGGCCAACGCGAAGTCCAACGACCGGATTCGTGCCACCATCGATGCCGCCACGCGCGAGCGGGCGCGGGTCGAGGAGCGGGCCGAGGACCAGATCGACAAGATCCTCCAGCCGGATGAACTCCCGCCGGGGGTCATTCAGCTGGTCAAGGTCTATCTCGCCGAGAAGCGGAAGATCTCGATCGGCGACAAGATGGCAGGTCGGCACGGCAACAAGGGCATCGTCGCCCGGATCGTGCCTGAGAACGACATGCCGTTCCTGCCCAACGGGCAGCCGGTGGACATCGTGCTCAACCCGCTCGGCGTGCCGAGCCGGATGAACGTCGGTCAGGTGCTGGAGACTCACCTCGGCTGGGCTGCGGGGATCCTCGGGTTCAAGGCCAAGACGCCGGTCTTCCGCGGTGCCGAGGAGAGCGAGATCGGGACCTTGCTCCGGCTGGCCGGGTTGGAGTGGGGCGCGGCCTCGCTCAAGCTGGCCGCCAAGGCGCCGTCGCCGACTGCGGCCGACGTCGAGGCGCTGGTGCGCGACTTCAAGGCCAATCCGATTCACGGTGCCACTCTCGATGCCGTCGGCGTCGAGGCGTTGTGGATGAAGGGTGCCAGCAAGTCGACCCAGGCGCTCGCCGCCAGGGTGCAGTCGTTCCTTGCAGCGGCGGCGGTTGAAATCGCCGACCGCGAGCGGGTGAGTCTCGAGAAGGACCGGCAGAGCCACGACCTGCTGCTGGCCGAGGCCACCGGGGCGGAGAAGACGGCACTCGAGGCGGGCCGCAAGTCGGTCATGGCCGCGCTCAAGGGTGACGCCGCCGCGATCCTCAAGGGTCTCGGACTCGATCACCTGGCCGGCGTGATGAGCGGCAAGCCGGGTGCTGCCGAACTGGGAGCGGCCGCCGATGAGTTCATCCGGCACGCCGGTCTCACTCCGGCCGGCAAGGCGCGGCTCCGCGATGGACGGAGCGGGCAGACCTTTACCGGCGACGTCACCGTCGGCACGGTCTACATGCTCAAGCTGAGCCACCTGGTCGACGACAAGATCCACGCTCGTTCGATCGGCCCGTACTCGCTGGTCACCCAGCAGCCGCTGGCCGGCAAGGCGCAGTTCGGCGGACAGCGGTTCGGTGAAATGGAAGTCTGGGCGCTGGAGGCCTATGGCGCCGCCCACGTGCTGCAGGAGATGCTGACCGTCAAGTCCGACGACGTCAACGGCCGCAGCCGGGTGTACGAGGCCATCGTCAAGGGGCAGAACCTGCCGGAACCCGGCATTCCCGAGTCGTTCAACGTGCTGGTGAAGGAGCTTCAGGCCCTGGGGCTCAAGGTCACGCTCGGCACCACCGTCGACGGGGAGGAGTGAGGCAATGATCGATTTTCGCAGCGGCCGCGAGCCCAAGAGCTCGAGCTTTGATTATATCGCCATCCGGATCGCCAGCGCCGACGAAATGCGCGGTCCCCGTGACACCAAGGAGCGCGAGCGCCTGGAAGTGCAGGGGCAGCGTTACTGGTGGTCGTGGGGCGAGGTCACCAAGCCCGAGACGATCAACTACCGGTCGTTCAAGCCCGAGAAGGACGGCCTCTTCTGCGAGCGCATCTTCGGTCCGGTCAAGGACTGGGAGTGCCATTGCGGCAAGTACAAGCGGATCCGCTATCGCGGCGTGATCTGCGACCGCTGCGGCGTCGAGGTCACACTCAGCAAGGTGCGGCGCGAGCGGATGGGGCACATCGAACTGTCGGTTCCGGTGGCGCACATCTGGTTCTTCAAGACGCTGCCGTCGCCGATGGGCAACCTGATCAACATCACGCTCAAGGAACTTGAGCGGGTGCTGTACTACTCGAGCTACATCGTGCTCGATCCGGGCGAACAGGAAGTGGAAGTCCGCCAGTTGCTCGACGAGGACGAGTACATCACGCTCAAGATGAAGGCGCGCGAGGCCGGCGACGCCGCCTTCCGCGCCGAGATCGGCGCACCGGCGGTGCGCGAGCTGCTCAAGGGGATCGACCTCAAGGCGCTGGCCGAGGAGCTGCGCGCCCTGGTGGCGACCGAGACCTCGCAGCACCGCAAGAAGCAGATGCTCAAGCGCCTCAAGATCATCGACGCCTTCCTGCAGTCGGCCGACAGCGGCGACGGCGCCAACGATCCGGCGTGGATGGTGATGGACGTCATCCCGGTGCTGCCACCCGACCTGCGTCCGCTGGTGCCGCTCGACGGCGGCAGGTTCGCCACCAGCGACCTGAACGATCTCTATCGCCGGGTCATCAACCGCAACAACCGGCTCCAGAAGCTGATCCAGCACCGCGCCCCGGAGGTCATCCTCCGCAACGAGAAGCGGATGCTCCAGGAGGCCGTCGACGCGCTGTTCGACAACGGCCGCCGCAGCAAGGCGATCCGCGGCCGCGGCAAGCGTCCGCTCAAGTCGCTGTCCGACATGCTCAAGGGGAAGCAGGGCCGGTTCCGCCAGAACCTGCTCGGCAAGCGGGTGGACTATTCCGGCCGGTCGGTGATCGTGGTCGGGCCGGAGCTCCGGCTCCACCAGTGCGGCCTGCCGAAGACGATGGCGGTCGAGCTGTTCAAGCCGTTCATCATCCACAAGCTGGTCGAGAAGGGAATCGCCGAGACGGTCAAGCGCGCCAAGAAGATCGTCGAGCGCGAGAGCCCCGAGGTCTACGAGATTCTCGAGGAGATCATCCAGGACCACCCGGTGCTGCTCAACCGCGCACCGACGCTCCACCGTCTGGGCATCCAGGCGTTCGAGCCGAAGCTGGTCGAGGGGAAGGCGATCCGGATTCACCCGCTGGTCTGCGCCGCGTTCAACGCCGACTTCGACGGCGACCAGATGGCCGTGCACGTTCCGCTCAGCCTTGAGGCGCAGCTGGAAGCCCGTGCACTGATGATGTCGTCGAACAACATCCTGTCGCCGGCGTCCGGCGAGCCGATCATCGTGCCGACCCAGGACGTGGTTCTGGGTCTGTACTACATGACCCGCGCGCTGGAAAACCGCAGGGGCGAGGGCATGGTGTTCGCCAATATTGCCGAGGCCAAGCGCGCTTACGACAATCGCGTCGTCGAGCTGCATGCCAAGGTCAAGGTGCGCATCGCCGAAGTGGTGATCGACGACGAAACCGGCGAACGCAATGCGATCCGCCGCATCGTAGATACCACCGTGGGCCGTGCCATCCTGGCGGAAATTCTGCCCGAGGGGCTGTCGTTCGACCTGATCAACACCGAACTGACCAAGAAGACGATCAGCCGGCTGATCAATGCCTGCTATCGCCAGCTTGGTCTGAAGCACACGGTGGTGTTCGCCGACCGACTGATGTACACCGGCTTCAGCAACGCGACTCGCGCCGGTGTCTCGATCGGCATCGACGACATGGTCATCCCGACCGACAAGAAGTCGATCCTGGGCGAGGCCGAAGCCGAGGTCAACGAGATTCAAGAGCAGTATCAGTCCGGCCTGGTGACCGCCGGCGAGCGCTACAACAAGGTGGTCGACATCTGGTCGCGCTGCAACGAGCGCGTTGCCCGCTCGATGATGGACGCCATCGGCATCGACAAGGTGACCAATGCCAAGGGCGAGCAAGTCGCGCAGAAGTCGATGAACTCGGTATTCATCATGGCCGATTCCGGCGCCCGCGGTTCGCAGGCGCAGATTCGCCAGCTGGCCGGCATGCGCGGCCTGATGGCCAAGCCAGACGGCTCGATCATCGAAACCCCGATCACCGCCAACTTCCGCGAGGGCCTCAACGTCCTTCAGTACTTCATTTCGACCCATGGCGCTCGTAAGGGCCTGGCCGATACCGCGCTGAAGACCGCCAACTCCGGTTACCTCACCCGTCGTCTTGTCGACGTTTCGCAGGACGTGGTGATCACCGAGCCCGATTGCGGCACCAATGCCGGCCTGACCCTGACCCCGATCGTCGAGGGCGGCGATGTGGTCGAGCCGTTGCGCGAGCGCGTGCTGGGCCGCGTGGTCGCCGAGGATGTGTTCCTCCCGGGCGACGACGAGGATCCGATCGTTACCCGCAACACCCTGCTCGATGAAAAGTGGGTGCAGAAGCTCGACGATGCCGGCGTCCAGTCGATCAAGGTCCGCTCGACGATCACCTGCGAGTCCGCGTTCGGCGTCTGCTCGAACTGCTACGGTCGCGATCTGGGCCGCGGTCACCTGGTCAATATCGGCGAGGCGGTCGGCGTGATTGCCGCGCAGTCGATCGGCGAGCCGGGTACCCAGCTCACCATGCGTACCTTCCACATCGGCGGCGCCGCATCGCGTGCCGCTGCGGTCGACAACGTCACCATCCGCACCACCGGCTCGATCAAGTTCACCAACATCAAGACGGTCGAGCACGCCAGTGGTTATCTGGTTGCGGTGTCGCGGTCGGGCGAGATTTCCATTCTCGATGGCCACGGGCGCGAGCGCGAGCGCTACAAGCTGCCTTACGGCGCACAGATTTCCGCGCGCGACGGCGATGCCGTCAAGACCGGGCAGCTGGTCGCCAACTGGGACCCGCATAACCATCCGGTCATTTCCGAGGTCGACGGCACGGTGCATTTCAACGACTTCTACGAGGGCGTCACCTACTCGATGAAGCGCGACGATGTGACCGGGCTGGAATACCTGGAAATCATGGATCCCAAGCGGATTCCCGGCGACAAGGACCGCGAGTTCGAACTGCGCGGACCGGACGGCACCCGCCACGGCCGCCGGAAGCTGAAGGACCTGGCCAACCTGCGTCCGTCGATCACGGTGATGAACGACGAGGGCGAAAACGTGCTGTTGCCGGGTACGTCGCAGCCGGCGTCGTATTTCCTGCCGCCGAAGTCGATCATCGGCTTGAGCCAGGATGCCCGCGTGCAGATCGGCGACGCCCTGGCCAAGATTCCCCAGGAGGCCTCCAAGACCCGCGACATCACCGGCGGTCTGCCGCGCGTGGTCGATCTGGTCGAAGTGCGTACCCCGCGCGATCCGGCCGTGCTGGCCGAGGTTTCCGGCGTCATCAGCTTCGGCAAGGACACCAAGGGCAAGCAGCGGCTGATCATCTCGCCGGAAGGCGGCGATGAAGCGGAGATCATGATTCCCAAGCACCGCCACGTCATCGTGTTCGAGGGCGAGCACGTCGAGAAGGGCGAAACCATCGTCGAAGGCGAGCCGAATCCGCAGGACATCCTGCGTCTGCTCGGCATCGAGCCGCTGGCCGCCTATCTGGTGAAGGAAATCCAGGACGTCTATCGGTTGCAGGGCGTGAAGATCAACGACAAGCACATCGAAGTGATCATTCGCCAGATGCTGCGCAAGGTCGAGATCACCGATGCCGGCGACACCCGCTATCTGGCGGGCGAGCAGGCCGAGCGTCAGCGGGTCATCGAGGACAATGCCCGGGCCGTCGCCCGCGACGAGCTGCCGGCGGCATTCAACCCGGTTCTGCTGGGCATCACCAAGGCGTCGCTGGCCACCGAATCGTTCATTTCCGCAGCCTCGTTCCAGGAAACCACACGGGTGTTGACCGAAGCGGCGGTTCGCGGCACCCGCGATACCTTGCGCGGCCTGAAAGAAAACGTTATAGTAGGGCGCTTGATTCCTGCCGGCACCGGTCTCACCTACCACAGCGAGCGCAAGGCGCGTCACGAAAGTGGCACATTCGCCGATGTGGAGGAAGCGTTCAGGGTGGCAGAAGCCGAGGTTGTATCGGATTCCGCAGCCCAGATGCTGGAGTCGGACGCGGGCCAGGAATAAAGGCGAAGCTGCCCCAAGGGGCAAAAAAATACGAAATGAGGCGCACGGAGGCGCCTCGTGTTCGAGCCCGGGATCAGGCTTTGTCGGTCGTGCGGTGTTCCGTCGCGGCGGCAAAAGACATATTCCAGATCGACAGGCCGGTTCAATCCGGCCTGTCGTTGTTTTCATTCAAAACAGCCTTAAGAGTTCAACTAACGATGGCGACGATCAATCAGCTGGTTCGCAAGCCCCGCAAGGCCCTGACCGAAAAGAGCCAGTCACCGGCCCTGGCGGACTGTCCGCAGCGGCGGGGCGTGTGCACTCGCGTTTATACAACGACCCCGAAGAAGCCGAATTCGGCGCTTCGCAAGGTCGCCAAGGTGCGTCTCACCAATGGCTTCGAGGTCATCTCGTACATCGGCGGTGAAGGCCATAACCTCCAGGAGCACTCGGTCGTGCTGATCCGCGGCGGCCGCGTCAAGGATCTGCCGGGCGTTCGCTACCACACCGTGCGCGGCTCGCTCGATGCCGCTGGTGTGACCAAGCGTCGCCAGGCTCGCTCCAAGTACGGCGCCAAGCGTCCCAAGGCCTGAGGGCCCGATCGCGTTCGCGTCACCCGTCTCACTTACGATCTTTTTCAATCAGGCACGCATCATGTCCCGTAAAGGTTCTCCCGGTATCCGTTCGGTTTTGCCCGACCCCAAGCACGGCAGCGAAATGGTCGCCCGCTTCATCAATATGGTGATGAAGAGCGGCAAGAAGTCGATCGCCGAGAAGATCGTCTATGGCGCGATGGACGTCATCGGCGAAAAGAGCGGCACCCCGCTGGAAGTCGTCGAGAAGGCGCTGAGCAACGTCGCGCCGGTCGTCGAAGTCAAGTCGCGTCGCGTCGGTGGCGCTACATACCAGGTGCCGGTCGAGGTTCGCACCTCCCGCCGCACGGCGCTGGCAATGCGTTGGACCATCGAGGCAGCCCGCAAGCGCGGCGAGCCGTCGATGCCGCGCAAGCTGGCTGGCGAGTTGCTGGATGCTGCCGAGCAGCGTGGTGGCGCGGTCAAGAAGCGCGAAGAAACGCACCGCATGGCCGAAGCCAACAAGGCCTTCTCGCATTACCGCTGGTAATTCTCCGATTCAAGTAGTTCCAGTCAAAGGATTTTCTTAAAGTGGCCCGTACAACACCTATCGAGCGCTATCGTAATTTCGGCATCATGGCCCACATCGATGCCGGAAAGACCACGACGACGGAGCGCATCCTGTTCTACACCGGCGTCAGTCACAAGATTGGCGAAGTGCATGATGGCGCGGCCGTCATGGACTGGATGGAGCAGGAGCAGGAGCGTGGTATCACCATCACCTCCGCTGCGACGACCTGTTTCTGGAAGGGCATGGATCAATCCTTCCCGGAGCACCGGTTCAACATCATCGACACCCCGGGGCACGTCGATTTCACCATCGAAGTCGAGCGCTCGCTGCGCGTGCTCGATGGTGCGGTGTTCGTGCTGTGCGCGGTCGGCGGTGTGCAGCCGCAGTCCGAGACCGTCTGGCGCCAGGCCAACAAGTACAGCGTTCCGCGACTTGCATTCATCAACAAGATGGACCGCACCGGCGCGAATTTCGACAAGGTCGTCGATCAGCTGAAGTCCCGACTGGGCGCGCATCCGGTGCCGATGCAGCTGCCGATCGGGGCCGAGGAAGGCTTTGAGGGTGTGGTCGATCTGGTCAAGATGAAGGCGATTTTCTGGGACATGGCCAACCAGGGAACCTCCTTCGAGTACCGCGACATTCCGGCGGAGCTGCTCGAGAAGGCCGAGAAGGCGCGCGAGTTCATGGTCGAGTCCGCCGCAGAAACCTCCGAAGAGCGGATGAACACTTACCTCGAGTCCGGCGAGCTGTCGGAAGAAGAGATCATCGAGGGTATCCGGATTGGCGCGCTGGATTGCGGCATCATTCCGGTATTCTGCGGCACCGCGTTCAAGAACAAGGGCGTGCAGGCGATGCTGGATGCGGTCATCCGCTACCTGCCTGCGCCTTCGGATCGTCCGCCTGTGAAGGGCGTCGACGAGCGTGAGCAGGACACCACCCGTCGCGCCGACGACAAGGAGTCGTTCTCGTCGCTGGCGTTCAAGATCATGACCGATCCGTATGTCGGTTCGCTGACGTTCTTCCGGGTGTATTCCGGCGTGCTCAATTCGGGCGACCAGGTCTACAACCCGATCAAGATGAAGAAGGAGCGCATCGGTCGCCTGCTTCAGATGCACGCCAACAACCGCGAAGAGCTGAAGGAAGTGCGCGCGGGCGATATCGCCGCAGCCGTGGGCCTGAAGGATGTGACGACTGGCGATACGCTGTGCGCGCTCGACAATGTGATCACGCTTGAGCGGATGATCTTCCCCGAGCCGGTGATCGCCATGGCGGTCGAGCCGAAGACCAAGTCGGATCAGGAAAAAATGGGTATTGCGCTGGGTCGTCTGGCCCAGGAAGACCCGTCGTTCCGGGTGCGCACCGATGAGGAGTCCGGTCAGACCATCATCGCCGGTATGGGCGAGCTGCACCTGGACATCCTGGTCGACCGTATGCGCCGCGAGTTCAACGTCGAGGCCAATGTCGGAAAGCCGCAGGTCGCCTATCGCGAAACCATCCGCAAGGCGGTCAGGCAGGATGGCAAGTTCGTCCGCCAGTCGGGCGGCAAGGGACAGTACGGTCACGTGGTTCTCGAGATCGAACCGCAGGAGCGTGGCGCCGGTTACCTGTTCGAAAACGCCATCGTCGGCGGTGTGGTTCCGAAGGAATACATTCCTGCGGTCGACAAGGGCATCCAGGAAGCCGTTGCCAATGGCGTGATGGCCGGTTATCCGATCGTCGATGTCAAAGTGCGCTTGGTCGACGGCTCGTACCACGAAGTCGACTCCTCGGAAATGGCGTTCAAGATCGCCGGTTCCATGGGCTTCAAGGAGGGCTTCAACAAGGCCAGTCCGGTTCTGCTGGAGCCGGTCATGAAGGTCGAAGTGGTGTCGCCGGAAGACTATATGGGCGACGTGATGGGCGATCTGAGTCGCCGTCGCGGCATCCTGCAGGGCACTGACGACACGCCGTCTGGCAAGGTGATCAATGCGGTGGTTCCGCTCGGTGAGATGTTCGGTTACGCGACCTCGTTGCGCTCGATGAGCCAGGGCCGCGCGACCTTCACGATGGAATTCGACCACTACGCCGAAGCGCCAACCAATATCGCCGAACAGATCGTCAAGAAGTCCTGATCGGTTCGACGCACCATCAATCCATACACGTTTTTCGAGGTAGAAAGTCATGGCAAAGGGTAAATTCGAGCGCACCAAGCCGCACGTGAACGTTGGCACGATCGGTCACGTGGATCACGGCAAGACGACGCTGACGGCGGCGCTGACCAAGATTGGCGCGGAGCGTTTTGGCGGCGAGTTCAAGGCATACGACGCGATCGATGCGGCGCCGGAAGAGAAGGCGCGCGGCATCACGATCTCGACGGCGCACGTCGAGTACGAGTCGGCCAACCGGCACTACGCGCACGTCGACTGCCCGGGCCATGCGGACTACGTCAAGAACATGATCACCGGTGCGGCGCAGATGGAC
>JAXMJH010000002.1:0-81411 GCA_034376725.1 Lysobacteraceae bacterium
TCTGCCGGCTTCTTGTAGTTCGTCAACAGGCTGGACAGCAGCTCGTCGGGTACCGCGTGCTTGGGATTGCTCATTGTGCCTCCGGGTGTTGTGGCAGTTTCCTGCCGGTGGCCCGTTTACACAAAATCTAGGACACGCCCCTACTTAGTTCCGAAAGCTGAACTGGACATGCGTTGGCTTTACTACGCTGTAAAGCACTACAGGCTTGGTGAAGTTGACGACGGCTCGCCAATACCTTCGACGACACGCGCTGCCGTCTACATGCTTGATCTCGATGTTCCTCCGAAGCCCGAACAACGCGCCATCGCCCATATTCTCGGCACGCTGGACGACAAGATCGAACTCAACCGCCGCCGCAATCAGACCCTGGAGGCCATGGCCCGCGCCCTGTTCAAGGACTGGTTCGTCGACTTCGGCCCCGTCCGCGCCAAGATGGAAGCCCGCGAACCCTACCTCCCCGCCGACCTCTGGCAACTTTTTCCCGACCGCCTTGATGACGAAGGCAAGCCGGAGGGGTGGCGGCGCTCGACGATTGGCGCCGAAGTGACCGTGTGCGGTGGCTCGACACCCAGCACCAAAGAGCCGGCTTTCTGGGAGGGCGGCGAGCATCACTGGGCAACCCCGAAGGACCTTTCGGCACTGAAGTTCCCCGTCTTGCTGGACACGGACCGAAAGATCACCGACGCCGGTATCGAAAAGATCAGTTCCGGACTGTTGCCTGTTGGCACGGTGCTGCTGTCCTCGCGAGCGCCGATCGGCTATCTGGCCATCGCCGAAGTACCGACGGCCATCAATCAGGGTTTCATCGCCATGAAGTGCGATGGTACCTTGCCGAACGTGTTCGTCCTGTTCTGGTGTCATGAAAACAGGGGCGTTATCCTCGGCAATGCCAACGGCTCCACCTTCCAAGAGATCAGCAAGAGCAACTTCCGCCCGATACCTGTGATCGTGCCACCTGAGCCGATCTTGGCTGTATTCCAAGAGCGCACCGGGCCGCTTTATCGCCATATCGTTGAGAACGAACGTGAGTCGAAAGCTCTGGCCCAACTCCGTGACACCCTGCTGCCCAAACTGATCTCCGGCGAGCTGCGTATCGCGGATGCCGAGAAATTCATGGAACACGTGGTATGACCCGCATCCCCGTCAACCGCGAGCTGCTGACCGGCGAACTTGATCGCCGCCGCAGCCTGCGCCTGCAAGGCTACGATTACGCCCAGGCCGGGGCGTATTTCGTGACGATATGCACGCAGGGCCGGGAATGTCTGTTTGGAGAGATCGTGGGCGGGGCGATACAGCTGAACAATGCGGGTAGAGTCGTATCCGACGAATGGTTCAAGACCGCGCAGATCCGCGAAAATGTCATTCTGAGCGCCGACGAATTCGTGGTCATGCCCAACCATGTGCACGGCATCATCTGGTTGGTTGATGGTAGGGGCACGTTGCAACGTGCCCCTACGGTTGAACGTTTCGGCAAACCCACATCGGGTTCCATTCCGACCATCGTTCGTTTGTTCAAATCGGTGACCACCAGACAAATCAACCTGCAACGTGGCACGCCCGGTGCTCCCGTCTGGCAACGCAATTACTACGAACACATCATCCGCAACGACGAGTCCCTTGGCCGTATCCGGGACTACATCGTGAACAACCCGCTGCAATGGGCATTGGATCGGGAGAATCCGGCCAACGCGGGGGCACGCGGCAACGCGGTGCCAGGTAGCCAAGCAGGGGCAAGTAGCCACGCAGGGGCAGGTGGCAACCTAGGGCCAGGTAGCAACGCGGGGCCAGGTAGCAACGTAGGGGCACGTGGCAACGTGCCCCGACCGACCGCGTCCCATCAGGATGCGGAGGAGGAAATCTGATGGCCTTCTTGTCCGAAGCCCAACTGGAAACCGCGCTGCTGGAACAGCTGGCCGGGCTTGGCTACGTCTGCGCCTCGGACGACCTCATCGGCCCCGATGGCAAGCAACCGGAGCGGGAGGCCTACGACGAGGTGGTGCTCAAGGCCAGACTCACCGCCGCCGTAGCCCGCCTGAACCCGGCGCTGCCGCCCGAGGCCAAGGCCGATGCGATACGCCGCCTGACGCAATCAGAACTGCCGAACCTGCTGGAGGAGAACCGCCGCATTCACCGGCTGCTGACCGAAGGCGCGGATGTGGAGTACATGCTGCATGAAAGCGGCGCCGAGGACGGCACGCTGCCGGCGGGAAAAGTTCGGCTGATCGACTTCGACCACCCCGCCAGCAACGACTGGCTGGCCGTACAGCAGTTCACGGTGGTGGCCGGCCAGGCCAAGCGTCGCCCGGACGTGGTGTTGTTCGTCAATGGCTTGCCGCTGGCGGTGATCGAGCTGAAAGCGCCCGGTGGCGAGAATGCCACCCTGGCTGGCGCCTTCAATCAACTCCAGACCTACAAGCAGCAGATCCCGGCGCTTTTTCGCAGCAATGCTGTGCTGGTGACTTCCGACGGACTGTCGGCGCGGGTAGGTTCACTGTCGGCGGATCACGAGCGCTTCATGCCCTGGCGCACCACCGACGGCGCACGGATCGAGCCGAAGGGCATGCCGGAGATGGCCACGCTGATCGCGGGCGTGTTCGAGCAAGGGCGCTTTCTCGACCTGCTGCGCCATTTCACCGTATTCGGCGAAACCGGTGCTGGCCTGATCAAGATCATCGCCGGCTACCACCAGTTCCACGCGGTGAAAAAGGCCGTGATTTCCACGCTACGGGCCAGCCGCGCGAATTGGCAGGCCGAGGAGCCCGCAGCCTACGGCCTGCCCAGCGTCAAGGACCAACCTCCCGGCGACCACAAGGCCGGGGTGATCTGGCACACCCAGGGCTCCGGCAAGAGCCTGCTGATGGCCTTTTACGCGGGCCTGCTGGTGTTCGACGCGCGCATGGCCAATCCCACGCTGGTGGTGCTGACCGACCGCAATGATCTGGACGACCAGTTGTTCGCCACTTTTGCCATGTGCAAGGACCTGCTCCGGCAGACGCCGGTGCAGGCGCAGGACCGCGAGCACCTGCGCACCCTGCTCAATCGCGCCTCGGGCGGCGTGATCTTTACCACGCTGCAAAAGTTCTCCCCGGCGGTGGATGAGTCCGATCTCCCGGCGCTGACCGACCGCTCCAATGTCGTGGTCATCGCCGACGAGGCGCACCGCAGCCAATACGGCTTCAAGGCCAAGGTGGCCAGCAAGACCGGGGAGATCGCCTACGGCTTTGCCAAGTACCTGCGCGATGCACTGCCCAATGCCTCCTTCATCGGCTTCACCGGCACGCCGATCGAGGCCACCGACGTCAACACGCCGGCGGTGTTCGGCCACTACATCGACATTTACGATATCAGCCGCGCGGTGGAAGACGGCGCCACGGTGCCGATCTACTACGAATCGCGGCTGGCACGCATCGAGCTGGACGAGGACGAGAAGCCGCGCATCGACGCCGAGATCGAGGCGCTGCTGGAGGACGAGGACGAGCCCAGCGCCGAGCGCACCAAGCAGAAATGGTCCACGGTGGAAGCGCTGGTGGGCAGCGACAAGCGTCTGGCGCTGGTGGCCGCCGACCTGGTGCAGCACTTCGAGGACCGGGTGGCGGCGCTCCACGGAAAGGCCATGGTGGTGTGCATGAGCCGGCGCATCTGCGTGGCGCTCTTTGATGAGATCATCAAGTTGCGCCCCGGCTGGCACAGCAGCGACGACCACGCCGGCAGCATCAAGATCGTGATGACCGGCGCGGCATCAGATCCGGTGGAATGGCAACAGCACATCGGCAACAGAACGCGGAGCGATCTTTTGGCCAAGCGTGCGCGCGACCCGCAGGACCCACTGCGTCTGGTGATCGTGCGCGACATGTGGCTGACCGGCTTCGATGCCCCCAGCATGCACACCATGTACATCGACAAACCGATGCGCGGCCACGGCCTGATGCAGGCCATCGCCCGCGTCAACCGCGTGTTCCGCGACAAGCCGGCCGGACTGATCGTGGACTACATCGGCATCGCCCAGAACCTGAAGTCCGCGCTGGCGCAGTACTCGAAGCCCGATCAGGACAAGACCGGCATCGACGAAGCCGAGGCGGTGGCGGTGCTATTGGAGAAGTACGAGATCGTCCGGGACATGTTCCACGGTTTCGACTACCGCACCGGCCTGGGCGGCACGCCGGGCGAGCGGCTGGCGATGATGGCCGGCGCCATCGAATGGATTCTCGACAGGCAGCAGCAATGGGCAGCCGCGGAAAAGACGCCAGAGGCCAAGAAGCAGGCGCAACGGCGCTTTGCCGATGGCGTGCTGGCCTTGTCCAAGGCATTTGCGCTGGCCGCGAGTTCGGATGAGGCGCGCGGCATTCGTGAAGATGTCGGCTTCTTCCAGGCGATTCGTGCCGCGTTGGTCAAGACGGCCACCGGTGCCGGTGCGACACGGCAGGATCGCGAGCTGGCCATCCAGCAGATCGTCAGCCGCGCCGTGGTGTCCACCGAGATCGTCGATATCCTCGCCGCCGCCGGTATCCAGACGCCGGATATCTCCATCCTCTCCGACCAGTTCCTGCTTGAAGTGCAGCAGATGGAGAAGAAGAACCTGGCGCTGGAAGCGCTGCGCAAGCTGCTCAATGACAGCATCCGTTCCCGCACCCGCACCAACGTGGTCGAGACCCGCGCCTTCACCGAACGGCTGGAGGACGCCATTGCGCGCTATCACGCCAACGCCATCACCACCGCCGAGGTGCTGCAAGAACTGATCAAGCTCGCCCAGGACATCCGCGTCGCCCGCAGGCGAGGAGAAGAACAGGGGCTGTCCGACGATGAGATCGCCTTTTACGACGCGCTGGCGGAAAACGAATCTGCCGTTGAAGTGCTGGGCGACGACAATTTGCGGGTGATCGCCCACGAGCTGCTGGTGTCATTGCGCGAGAACGTCGCCGTCGATTGGGCCCACCGCGAATCGGCCCGCGCCCGGCTGCGCGTGCTGGTCAAGCGCATCCTGCGCAAGTACGGCTATCCGCCCGACCTGCAGGACGCGGCGGTGCAGACGGTGCTGCAACAGGCCGAAGTGCTGTCCGCTTCGTGGCAACCCGGTGCGATGCTGGCAAGCTGAACCGGGCGATCCACCCCGGCCCGCGCCGGTCGACCGCTATAATCGCCCGCTGTGACCAGATTATTCCGAGACCTCGACGGCGGGCCGCTGTGTCCGCAGGGCAGCGTGGTGTCCATTGGTGGCTTTGATGGCCTGCATATTGGCCATCGGGCGCTGATCGGCCGCGTGCGCGAGCGTGCCGATGCGCTGGGCGCGCAGGCCGTGGTGGTCAGTTTCGAGCCGCTGCCGCGCGAGTTTTTCGCGCCGGCCCAGGCGCAGCCGGCTCGTCTGGTGCTGCCGCGCGCGCGTTTGCAGGCCTTTGGTGCGCTGGGCATGGATCGCATCGGCCTGCTTCGATTCAACCACAGCCTGGCTTCGTGCAGCGCGGAGGATTTCGTCCGCCGGTTGCTGGTGAGCCGGCTCGCCGCGCGCGAGGTATGGGTGGGCGAGGGCTTCCGCTTCGGACACCGGCGGATGGGCGATGTGCCGCTGCTGCGTGAGATGGGCGCCGAGCACGGTTTTGTCGCCAGGCACATCGATCCGGTCGCGCTGGATGGCGAGCGGGTGTCGGCCACCCGCATCCGTGCCTTGCTGGCCGAGGGCGCGCTGGACCAGGCCGCGCGCCTGCTGGGCCGTCGCTATTCGATTTCCGGACGGGTCGCCCGCGGCCGGCAACTGGGCCGGACGCTGGGCTACCCGACCGCGAACATCGGTTTGCGCGGCAAGCGCCCGGCGCTGACCGGCATCTTTGCGGTGCGCGTGCACGGCGTAGGCTCCGAGCCGCTTGCCGGCGTCGCCAGCCTGGGCACCCGGCCCACAGTGGCCGGTCGCGAGCCGCTGCTGGAGGCGCATTTGTTCGATTTCGACGGCGATCTGTACGGCCGCCACCTCACGGTCGAGTTCGTCGCCAGGCTGCGCGACGAAGCCCATTTTCCCGACTTGCCCAGCCTGACCGCGCAAATGCAGCGCGATGAGGCGCAGGCCCGGCGCATTCTGCAACCCGAACACGAAACCGGAAGAAAAACCGCGTGAGCCAAGACTACAAGCAGACCATCAACCTGCCCGATACCGGGTTTCCGATGCGCGGCGATCTGCCCAAGCGCGAACCGCAGCGCCTGGCCCAGTGGCAGCAGCAGGGCCTGTACGCACGCATTCGCGAGCAGGCCGCCGGCCGCCCGGCGTGGGTGCTGCACGATGGCCCGCCGTATGCCAACGGCGCAATCCACATCGGCCATGCGGTCAACAAGATTCTCAAGGACATGATCGTCAAATCGAAGCTGCTGTCCGGCTTCGACGCCACCTATGTGCCGGGTTGGGACTGCCACGGCCTGCCGATAGAGCACGCGGTGGAAAAGAAGTTCGGCAAGGTCGGTGCCACGCTTGATCGCACGGCATTTCGCGCCAAGTGCCGCGAATACGCTGCCGAGCAGATCGAAGGGCAGAGCCGCGACTTTCAGCGCCTCGGCGTGCTGGGCGACTGGGGCCGGCCCTATCGCACCATGGATTTCGGCTTCGAGGCCGACATCGTGCGCGCGCTGGCCAAAGTGGTGGCCAACGGCCACCTGAGCCGGGGCGTCAAGCCGGTGCACTGGTGTTTCGACTGTCGCTCGGCGCTGGCCGAGGCGGAGATCGAGTATGCCGACAAGGCCTCGCCGGCAATCGACGCAGCCTACGACGCGGTCGAGCCGGCGGCGCTGGCGGCGAAGTTCGGCGCCGAAATCGGCCCTGACGATATCGTGGTCGTGCCGATCTGGACCACCACGCCGTGGACACTGCCGGCCAGTCTGGCGGTGACCCTGGGCGCGGAGCTGGAATACAGCTTGGTGGAAGGCCCAGCCCGCGATGGCCGCCGCGTGCTGCTGGTGCTGGCCAGCGATCTGGCGGCCACCGCGCTGGCGCGATACGGCGTGGCCGGGGTGCGCGCGCTGGGCCAGGCGCCCGGCGCGGTGCTGGAGAATCTGGCTCTGCGACATCCGTTCTACGAGCGCATCGTGCCGATCATCCTGGGCGATCACGTCTCCGCCGAGGACGGTACCGGCAACGTGCACACCGCGCCCGGCCACGGTCAGGAGGACTACGTGGTGTCGCGGGCCTATGGTCTGCTCGATCAGCCCGCCCAGGTGCTCAATCCGGTCGGCGCCGATGGCACCTATCTGCCCGGCACGCCGTTGTTCGAAGGCCAGCACATCTGGAAGGCCAACGACAGCGTGATCGAGGTGCTGCGCCAGCATGGTCGCCTGCTGGCGCTGGAGAAGATCGAGCACAGCTATCCGCACTGCTGGCGGCACAAGTCGCCGGTGGCGTTCCGCGCCACCCCACAGTGGTTCATCTCGATGGATCAGGCCGGGCTGCGCGCCGATGCGCTGGCCGCCATCGATACCGTGCGCTGGGTCCCGGCCTGGGGCCGCGAGCGCATCCAGGGCATGATTTCCGGCCGGCCCGACTGGTGCATCAGCCGGCAGCGCACCTGGGGCGTGCCGATCGCGCTGTTCATCCATACCGTCACCGGCGAGCCGCACCCGCGTTCGGTCGAGCTGATGAACGCCGTGGCCGATCGCATCGAGCAGGCCGGCATTGAAGCGTGGGATGCGCTCGATCCCGTCGAGCTGCTTGGCGCGGAAGCGGCCGACTACGAGAAAGTCGTCGATATCCTCGATGTCTGGTTCGATTCCGGCGTGACCCACGAGGGCGTGCTGGCCGCGCGCGGTCTGGGCAAGCCGGCCGACATGTATCTGGAAGGCTCAGACCAGCATCGCGGCTGGTTCCAGAGCTCGCTGCTGACCGGCGTGGCCATCGACCGTGCCGCGCCGTATCGCGAGTGCCTGACCCACGGCTTTGTGGTCGATCAGCACGGCCGGAAGATGTCGAAATCGCTCGGCAATGTAGTTGCCCCGCAGAAGGTGATGGACGCGCTGGGCGCCGATGTGCTGCGCCTGTGGGTGGCCGGCAGCGACTACCGCTACGAGATGTCGTGCAGCGACGAAATCCTCAAGCGCAGCGCCGATGCCTATCGGCGCATCCGCAACACCGCGCGCTTCCTGCTCGGCAATCTGCATGGCTTCGACCCGGCCGTTCATGCCGTCGCGCTGAACGACATGGTGCTGCTCGATCGCTGGGCGGTGCACCGCGCGCATCAGCTGCAGGAGCGCATCAAGAGCGCCGCCGAGCGCTACGATTTCGCCGAAATCGTCCATGCGCTGAGCAATTTCTGCACCCTCGATCTGGGCGCGCTGTATCTGGATGTCACCAAGGACCGGCTCTACACCATGCCGGAAAACAGCCTGGGCCGACGCTCGGCGCAGACCGCGATGTTTCACATCGCGCATGCCTTCGCGCGATGGATCGCGCCGATTCTCAGCTTCACCGCCGAGGAAATGTGGGACGCGCTGCCCGGCGAGCGCGCCGACAACGTGCTGTTCGCTACCTGGTACGAGTCGCTGGCACCGTTGCCTGGAGATGCCGTGTTGAGCGCGCAGGATTTCGACCGCCTGCTGGCGCTGCGCGAGGCGGTGTCCAAGGTGCTGGAGCCGATGCGCGCGGGCGGCGAGATCGGCGCCTCGCTGCAAGCCGAAGTGGATATCTACGTCGACGACGCAACGCGTTCGGTGTTTGCGCCGGTGGTCGACGAATTGCGCTTCCTGTTCATCACTTCCAGCCTTCGTCTGCTTCCCTTGGCTGAGAAGCCCGGAACTGCCGTGCGGGGCGATTGCGACGCACCGGAAGTCTGGATCGTGGCCCGCCCCAGCGCCAGCGCCAAATGCATCCGCTGCTGGCACTATCGCGATGACGTGGGTCAGTCCATCGAACACCCGGAAATCTGCGGCCGCTGCATCGGTAACGTGGAGGGGCCGGGCGAAGACAGGCGCTGGTTCTGACCAGCGCAGCCCGAGTAGCCCGGCACGAGCGAAGCGAATGCCGGGACCGCCGGATGCCACCCATCGCCTCGCCGTCCCGGCTTACGGCCTGACGGCCTGAGCCAGGCCACAAAAGCGGAAGGCATAGCCCGCGTAGCCCAGCACGAGCAAAGCGAATGCCGGGACTGACGGATGCCACCCATCGCCTCGCTGTCCCGCATTACAGCCTTCGGCCTGAGCCAGGCTGTGCGCTGCCGTCGGGCCGGGCTCGCAGCGCTGGTCAAGACCGAAGCCGGTTGAACGCTCGTCGGGCTATCATGCCGAGGCCACAGTGCGCTGCCGATTTCGGGGCGCGTGCTGGGCGCAGCAGCCGTTTCCTCAGTTGCTGAAATGGCGGGCGATGCTGCGCCGGTGGCTTGCCGCTGACGTTATCGAGCCCCGACCCTCCATACCGAGTCCACCTACAGGAGCCACCCGGCGTGACGCCTCGAACCCAACCCAACGCAGTTTCCTGGCTCGGCCTTTCGTTCGTGCTGATTGCGCTCGACTTGTGGACCAAACAGCTCGCACTGACGCACTTGACGCCGTATCGGCCGGTCCCGGTGATCGACGGTTGGCTCAATCTCACCCTGGTGTTCAACCCGGGCGCCGCGTTCAGCTTTCTGGCCGATGCCGGCGGCTGGCAGAAATGGTTTTTCTCGGCGCTGGCGCTGATGATCAGCGCACTCTTGGCGTTCTGGTTGACGCGCACGCCACGCACCGACTGGCGTCAGGCGCTGCCCTTCGCTTTGGTCATCGCCGGTGCGCTCGGCAACCTGCACGACCGCCTGCGCTACGGCCACGTGGTCGATTTCATCGACGTTTACTGGCGCGATTATCACTGGCCGGCGTTTAATGTCGCCGACTCGTGCATCGTGGTCGGCGCGCTTGCGCTGGTAGCGTTCAGCGTGTTCGGCGGCCCGGCAGACGGCCGATCGGCAACGCCGCGCGCATCAGGGTAAAATTGACCGGGCACCGCCACAGCCCTAAACTGTCGCGCTCGCCGCGTGCCGTTGTAGCTCAGTTGGTAGAGCAACTGATTCGTAATCAGTAGGTCGTAGGTTCGATTCCTATCAACGGCACCACCCCACCGCCCCGCGTCGCCTCGGCAAGCCGTGCCTGCGAGTAGCCCGGCTTAGGCTGAGAAGCCGTAAGCCGGGACCGCGAGGTGTTTGGTGATATCGGCGGTCCCGGCATTCGCTTCGCTCGTGCCGGGCTACGCGAGCGGCTACGCATTCGATTTTTGTGGCCCGGCTCGGTCCGTCCGGCCGTAATCCGGGACGCGCCGGTATCGACATGCGGATGTCCCGGCACTCGGCGGGCGACCTTCGGCCTCTCAGATCCGATACGCGTGGACCAGTGTTTCGTCCTTGGCCGGGCCGGTGATCCGCCAGATCAGATCGAAACCGTTGTTGACCAACCTGAGTCGGGCTTCGTAGCCATCCTGGCCGCACAGGTGCGGCGTCGCGGAAACCAGTTCTGCCTCCGGGTCGGTCGGGCGGTCTGCCGCGGCGGGAACCAGGTCGACCAGCGCCACTTCGGCGCTGGCTCCGAAGCGCTGGTGCGCCAGCGCGATGCGGTCGTTGTCGATCGACCAGCGCAGGACGTTGCCGAAGCTCAGTCGCCGCGGCGAACGGTGCCCCGCGCCGTCGCTGCCGGTCGGGGCGGCAGCCGGGGTGAAGGTTCCAGACTCGCGAAAGATCAGGCTGCCGTCCGCCGTGTGCTCGACCGATACCGCGCCTTCTCCGTGGCCGTTCCAGCCGCAGCGAGAGTCTGGTCCGGAATGCGAGCGCAGGGCAATCCGGCTGATCAGCGGCAGCCAATCCGCGACCGCTACAATGCGCGGGTCTGCGCCCATCGGGCCATTTCTGGATTGTCGCGCTCCGCTCATGCCGTACCTGATTGCCGTCACCGTCCTGTGGGCGTTTTCATTCTCGCTGATCGGCGAGGTGCTGGCCGGGCAGGTCGACAACTACTTTGCCGTACTCACCCGCGTCGTGCTGGCGGCGGCGGTGTTTCTGCCGTTCCTGCGGGTGCGTGGCGTGCCGGTGCGCCACCGGCTGGCGCTGATGGCGCTCGGTGCGGTGCAGTTGGGGCTGATGTATGTGTTTTTCTATCAGTCGTTTGTGCTGCTGACCGTGCCGGAAGTGCTGCTGTTCACCATCTTCACGCCGCTGTACGTGGCGGTCCTCGATGACCTGCTGGCCGGGCGGTTTTCTCCCGCGCATCTGGTGACCGCATCGGCAGCGGTGGCCGGTGCGGCGGTGATTCGCTACCAGCGCCCGGAGAGCGATTTCTGGCTCGGCTTTCTGGTGGTTCAGGCCGCCAATCTGTGTTTCGCCGCCGGCCAGGTCGGTTACCGTCGGCTCAGTGCGCGTCTGCCGGCGGCGCTGCCCGCACACGGCGTTTTCGGCTGGTTCTATCTCGGCGCGCTGATTCCCTCGGCGGCTGCGTTCGTGTGGTTCGGCGATGTCGCTCGGCTGCCCGCCAGCGCGCTGCACTGGGGCGTGCTGGTCTGGCTCGGCGTGGTGGCCTCGGGTCTGGGTTATTTCCTGTGGAACCGGGGCGCGACCCTGGTGGATGCGGGTACGCTGGCGGCGATGAACAATGCGCTGATTCCGGCCGGCCTGCTGGTCAACCTGCTGATCTGGAATCGCGACGCCGATCCGACCCGGCTGGCGCTGGGCGGCGCAATCATTGTCGCCGCGCTGTGGCTGGGCGTCCGCCACGGACGCGCCGGGAAGGCTGCGCAATCGCCGGCGACCTGAGCAAACTGCTTTGCCAAGGAAGACGGGGCGTCGCCGATGCGATTCCAGGTGTCCGAGAGACACTGGCAGCATCATCTCAGCGCTGACCCGACTGCCGGGCTAAAGTGTCCACTTTCCCGATCGATAGCGCACTGATGGCCAAAACGCCCGGCAAAGCCAAGACCGCCTATGTCTGTTCCGACTGCGGCGCCAGTTTCAGCAAGTGGCAGGGCCAGTGCGGCGAGTGCGGGGCGTGGAATACGCTGTCGGAATTCGTCATCGAGCCGGCCAGTGCCGCCAAACCCGGCGCGGCCCGGCACGGCGGTTGGGCCGGTCGCGCGGATGCGGCGAAGGTGACCGCGCTCAAGGATGTCGGCACCGCGGCGGAAGTGCGGGTATCCAGCGGCATCGGCGAGCTGGACCGGGTGCTGGGCGGCGGGCTGGTGCAGGGTTCGGTGGTGCTGGTCGGCGGCGACCCGGGCATCGGCAAATCGACCCTGTTGCTTCAGGCGCTGGCCAGTCTTTCGGCGCGGCTGCCGGCGCTGTACGTCACTGGCGAGGAATCCCTGGCCCAGGTCGCCGGTCGCGCTCAGCGGCTGGGCTTGCCGCTCGACGATCTGCACGCGCTGGCGGAAACCTGCATCGAAAAGATTCTCGGCCAGGTTTCGCAAAGCGCATCGCCGCCGCGCGTGCTGGTGGCCGATTCGATCCAGACCATCTGGACCGAGCAACTCACCGCAGCGCCGGGCTCGGTCAGCCAGGTGCGCGAGAGCGCCGCGCGGCTGGTGCGTTACGCCAAGGAAACCGGCACATCGGTATTTCTCGTCGGCCACGTCACCAAGGAGGGCGGCATCGCCGGCCCGCGTGTGCTGGAGCACATGGTGGACGCGGTGCTGTATTTCGAAGGCGAATCCGGCAGCCGGTTCCGGGTGCTGCGGGCGTTCAAGAACCGCTTCGGCGCGGTCAACGAGCTGGGCGTGTTCGCGATGACCGACAAGGGACTCAAGGAGGTTCCCAACCCATCGGCGATCTTCCTGTCCGGCAGCGCCGAACCCCAGCCCGGCAGTGCCGTGATGGTGACCCGCGAAGGCACCCGCCCGCTGCTGGTCGAAGTGCAGGCGCTGGTCGACCAGAGCCCGCTGGCCAATCCGCGTCGGGTGGCGCTGGGTCTGGAGCAGAATCGCCTGGCCATGCTGCTGGCCGTGCTGCACCGGCACGGCGGCGTCGGGGTGTTCGATCAGGACGTGTTCGTCAACGTGGTCGGCGGGATTCGCCTGCAGGAGACGGCGGCCGATCTGCCGGTCCTGCTGGCCGTGCTGTCCAGCCTGCGCAACGCACCACTGGCGGACAAGACCGTGGCCTTCGGCGAAGTGGGACTGTCCGGCGAGATCCGCCCGGTGCCCAACGGCGAGGAGCGCCTGAAGGAAGCGGCCAGCCATGGCTTCAAACGCGCCATCGTGCCCCGCGCCAACGCCCCGAAGACCGGCGGCTACAAGGGCCTGGAAATCATCGCCGTAGAGCGCCTGTCGGAGGCAATGGAGGCGGCCAACTGATGCGTGGACAATGAGCGGCGCGGCATCGGCGCTTGCAGGGCGAAGACCGTGTGACGGGTACGCATCGGGCAGTTGGTATCAGTCATTCGCGCCGGCGGAGTCGGCGGTGTACATCCGCACCTTGCGCACCACATTGTCCTGGACTTCCTCGACGGTCATCCGGTATCCCTCGATCTCCAGGCCGGTGCCGGGCAAGGGCAGGGATTCCAGGTGGTTGACGATCAGCCCGCTCAGCGTGTTGGCGTCTTCGGTGGGCAGGTTGAAATCCAGGCGCCGGTTGAGGCTGTGCACCGCGATGCGCCCGTCGACCAGGATGCTGCCGTCGGGCTGATGTTCGATGCGCCGGGTGTTCTGTTTGGGTTCGGAGGTGAACTCGCCGACGATTTCCTCAAGGATGTCGGCCAGGGTCACCAGCCCGGCAATATCGCCGTACTCGTCGACCACCAGCGCAAGCCGCCGACGCTGGCGTTGGAACTCGGCCAGCTGCTGGGTCAGCCGTGCGCCTTCCGGAATGAAGTAGGGCTTGCGCAGTCGTGAGACGACCAGCGCCGGCGTGATCGCGGTGCCGGCGCGCAGGTCGACCAGATCGCGCAGGTTCAGCACGCCTTCCACCTGATCGATGGTGTCGCGATAGACCACCGCACGACTGAACGGAAACTCTGCCAGCAGCGCCGGCAGCTCGGCAGGGTCATCGTCCAGGTCGATGCCGACGATCTCATTGCGCGGCACCATGATGTCCTCCACCCGCGCTTCTTCGAGTGCGAGGATATTGAGAAACATCTTGCGGTGACTGGCTGGGATCAGGCTGCCGCCGTGTTCGAGCAGGGTGCGCAATTCGTCCTGCGAAATTTCGCCGTCGTCCTTGTCGCTGTCGCGGTGACCAAACAGGCGAAGCACCACGCCGGCCAGCAGATTGATGACCCAGACCACCGGGTAGGCCACCTTCATCAGCGGCCAGAGCACGAACGATGCGGGCAGAGCGACCCGCTCGGGCTTGAACGCGGCCAGCGTCTTCGGCGCGACTTCAGCGAAGATCAGCACAACCACCGTCAACACCATCGAGCCGACGAACACGCCGGCCTCGCCGACCAGGCGCATGAACACCACCGTGGTAATACCGGCGGCCAGGATGTTGACGAAATTGTTGCCGAGCAGGATCAGGCCGATCAGCCGATCCGGGCGCTCGAGCAGTTTCTGTGCCAGTTGGGCACCGCGCACGCCACTGCGTGCCAGGTGCAGGAGCCGGTAGCGGTTGATGGTCATCAGCGCCGTCTCCGACCCGGAGAAGAACGCCGACAACATCAGCAAGCCGATGAGGCTGATGACGAGTGTAGTGAGCGGTATGTCGTCCATCACGGGGCGCCGGGCCTACAGGCCTCGGCGCAAAATAATCTCCAGCACGAACTTCGAGCCAAAAAATGCCAGGGCCAGCAGCGCCGTAGCGATGAGTGTCAGCTGCACGGCCCGCCGGCCACGCCAGCCGAACCGCCAGCGGCCGAACAGCAGGCTGCCAAAGACCAGCCAGGCCATGACCGAAAGCACGGTCTTGTGTACCAAATGCTGGGCCAGCAGATCGTCGACGAACACCAGGCCGGTTATCAATGCCAGGGTCAACAGGGCGAAGCCGGCTCCGATGCTGCGAAACAGCAGCAGTTCCAACTGGGTCAGCGGCGGCAGCGCGCGCAGCGCGGCGGTGAAGCGTCGCTGCCTGAGCGCACGCTCCTGAAGCCAGAGCATCACCGCCAGCACGGAGGCCACCGCCAGCGTGGCATAGGCCAGCAGGGCCAGGACTGCATGCAGACGGATGCCCCAGTCGAGGGATTCCGGCGCCTGACCGGTGCCGACTCCCACCAGCGCATAGGCGATCAGAGTCAGGGCGGCCAGCGGAAACACCACCACGCCCAACGCCTCAAGGCGCTGCTTCTGCGCGGCGAACACGGTGAGCGCCGCCATGCCCAGGCCAACCATCGAGGCAGCGGACAGAAAGTGCAGGTCCGGCCCCCCCGAAAGCCGCCAGGAATCGGCATGCAGCGCGAAGTGCAACAGCGCGCCGACGCCGCCGATCAGCAAGCCGGTCTGTCTTGAGTAATCCGGTATCCAGGCCAGTCGGGCCAGATGGAAGGCGCCGACCAGATAGGCGGTAGCGGCGGCAAGGGCGGTCATCATCGCGCGCAGTTTGGCATGGCTTTGTTGCTGGGCCAAGGAGGGAGGGCCGGGATTCGGGAATGGGGAATCGGGAATCGGGAATCGGGAATGGGGAATGGGGAATGGGGAATGGGGAGGCGGGAGGCGGGGGGCGGGGGGCGGATTGGGCTGGGGTGGTCGGTTGGGGTTGGGTGGGGTGGCCTCGGATATACTTGGCGGTCCCATACCAGACTCCGCTTGCCATGTTCGAATCTCTTTCCCAGCGCCTGTCCAGCACCTTCGAGCGCGTCCGCGGCCGCGGGCGGCTGAGCGATGAGAACATTCGCAGCTCCCTGCGCGAAGTCCGGGTCGCGCTGTTGGAGGCCGATGTGGCGTTGCCGGTGGTGCAGGCGCTGATCGAGCGGATCAAGGTGCGCGCGGTCGGCCAGGAGGTGTTGAAGAGCCTCACGCCCGGCCAGGCGTTGATCAAGGTGGTGCGCGACGAGTTGGCGGCGGTGATGGGCGCGCACAGCGCCGAGCTCAACCTCAACGTGCCGGCGCCGGCGGTGATCCTGATGGCCGGCCTTCAGGGCGCCGGCAAGACCACCACCGTTGCCAAGCTGGCCCTGCATCTGAAGAGCCGGCGCAAGAAGAAAGTGATGGTGGTCAGCTGCGACGTGTATCGCCCGGCGGCCATCGAGCAGCTGAAGACGCTGGCGGCGCAGGTCGAGGTGATCTTTCATCCGTCCCAGGCCGGCGACAGCCCGGAAGCGATCGCGCGCGGCGCGGTCGATGCCGCGCGGAAGCAATTCGTCGACGTGTTGCTGGTCGATACCGCCGGTCGCCTCGCGGTCGACGAGGCGATGATGGCCGAGATCAAGGCGCTGCATGCCGCGCTCGATCCGGTCGAGACGCTGTTCGTCGTCGATTCGATGACCGGCCAGGATGCCGCCAATACCGCCAAGGCGTTTTCCGAAGCCTTGCCGCTGACCGGCGTGGTGCTGACCAAGACCGATGGCGACGCGCGTGGCGGCGCCGCGCTGAGCGTGCGCTACGTGACCGGCCGTCCGATCAAGTTCATCGGCGTCAGCGAAAAGCCCGACGGGCTGGATGTGTTCCACCCCGACCGGGTGGCCAGCCGCATCCTGGATATGGGCGACGTGCTGTCGCTGGTCGAGCAGGTCGAGCAGCAGGTCGATCAGGAGAAGGCCGCCAAGCTCGCGCAGAAAGTGGCCAAGGGCAAGAAATTCGATCTCGAGGACATGCGCGACCAGCTCGAGCAGATGCAGAACATGGGCGGCATCGGCGCGCTGATGGACAAGCTGCCGGGCATGGGTAAGGTTCCGGATCAGCTCAAGAGTCAGGTCGGGGGCAAGGAGGTGCCCAGGATGATCGCCATCATCGGTTCGATGACGCGCAAGGAACGCCGGCATCCGGCCATCCTCAACGGCTCGCGCCGGGCGCGGATCGCGCGCGGTTCGGGCACCACGCCGGCTGACGTCAACCGGCTGCTGAAGCAGTATCAGCAGATGGAAAAGATGATGGGCAAACTGTCGCGCGGCGGCATGAAAGGCATGATGCGCGGGATGCAGGGCCTGATGGGCGGTCGTGGCCCCGGCGGGATGCCGATGCGCTGAGCGCGGCGCAGCAGCGGCGTCAGCCGCCGAGCAGCCCGGTGGCCGGCGCCAGGTAGAGCGACAGCGCCGCCAATGCGCTGCCCACCACGGTTGCCGCCAGCACGTCGCTGGGGTAGTGCAGGCCCAGTACCACCCGCGAAACCGCCACGCTGGCGGTGAACGGAATCAGCAGCCAGGCCAGGGTCGGATAGTGGGACAGTGCGACCACGGTGAAAGCCACGGCGTGCAGCGTGTGTCCGGATGGAAAGCTGAATTCGTCAAGCGGCGCCACCAGGGCGCGGATGCGGGCATCGCGGGCACAGGGCCGCGGCCTGCGGGTCCAGCGCTTGAGCGCTTTGTACAGGATCAGCGCCGTCAAGCCGGTTGCCGCCATGTGGGTCGATGCCGCCAGGCCGGCGAGGCCGTCGGCCAGCACGGTCAGCGCCATCAGCGCGTACCAGAACAGCCCGTCGCCCAGCCGACTGACCGCCGCGAAATAACGCCGGACCCGGAGTCGTCGACCCCACAGGTTGGCCAGCAGGCACCAGGTGTGCTCGCGTTCGACCAGGGAGCGTCCGCTGGCGCGCAGGTTCATGCCGCTGCTCCCTGCAATCTGGATGACGCGCCGGCCAGTTCGGTCAGCAGGGCGGCGAAGTGTTCGGTCACCGAGTCCGGGCTCAGTTCAGAGACCGCTTGGCGTGCCGCCTCGCCCATGCGTCGCCGGGCCTGCCGATCGTCGGCAATGAGACACGAACGGTGGACGAAACCATCCTCGTCGTCGAGCGCCAGGGCCGCGCCGTGCAGGCCATCGCGCAGATGCTCGCGCGCGGCGCCGTAGTCGAAGGCAATCACCGGCAGGCCGCTGGCCATCGCCTCCAGTGTGACATTGCCAAAGGTTTCGCTGGTGCTGGGAAACACGAACAGATCGCCGCTGGCGAAGTGCCGGGCCAGATCCTCGCCGCGCTTGACTCCGAGGAACAGAAAATCCGGGTTGGCCTCGGCCAGGGCGGTTCGATCCGGGCCGTCGCCGACCCAGACGAAGCGGGCATCGGGTTGGCTGCGCTGAATGGCGCGGAAGGTCCGAACCGCCAGCGGAAGGTTTTTCTCCGGCGCAATCCGGCCGACGTGAATGACAGCCAGTTGGTCTTCGCCCAGACCCCATTCGCGGCGCAGCGCCTCGTCCCGGCGCATCGGGTCGAACAGCTGCGTATCGACTGCGCGTTTCAGCAGATCGACCTGCCGGAAGCCGCTCTTTCGCAGAAATCTGGCCAGCTCCTGGGTCGGCACCAGGGTGGTCAGCGCGCGATTGTGGAAATGCCGCATCCAGGCGAACACCGCCGGTCTGAGAAACTCACCCGCGTAGCGCCCGGCGTAGTCGTCGAACCGGGTGTGCAGTCCGGTACAGACCGGGATGCCCAGCCGCCGCGCCGAGCGAACCGCCGACCATCCGAGCGGCCCCTCGGTCGCCACGTAGACGGCATCCGGGCGCTGCCTGTGCCAGAGCGCTGCAAGCCTGCGTCCGGCCGGCAGGCCGAAGCGCAGGCCGGGGTAGCGCGGCACCGGCAGGCCGCTCACCCGCACGATGCCATCGAGCTGCGCGCCATTCGCTTCGCCATCCTGCTGCGGCCGGATCAGAGTGATCTCATGACCCAGCCGGCGCAGTCCGGTCTCCAGCGAGTGCACGGTCAGTGCGACGCCATTGACCTCAGGCGGATAGGTTTCTGTGACAAGTGCGAATCGCATGCGCGGCGTAGTCTCGACCGTGGCCTGATCACATGCTGGGCGGGAAACATGTGCCGGCCATGACCGGTCGACGACAGTTCGGTGACAGTGCGGCGCGCGTTGGCTCAGCCGGGATCGATGCTCAGCGTCAGGCCGGCGTCGGCCAGATAGGCCACCTCGGTTTCCAGATCCGCTCCGGTGAGGCGGTGCGACTCGAGCCACTTTCGCGGCAGCCGCAGGCGAAGCTCCAGGCCATCGGCTTCGAGCGAGAGATCGGGCAATCCAGCCGGGTCGTGACTGCGGTGCAGCAGCACGGCCAGACGCAATGGCACCAGGCACAGCAACGCCGGGCCGGACAGCCGCTCGGGCAAGACCTGGAGCACACCGACCGCAACCGATCGGCGCTGGCTGCGGACGAGTGCCGCCAGCAGTTGCTGCTCCTGACGCGAGAAGCCGGCGATGTCGGAGTGCTCGATCACGTAGGCACCGTGCTGGTGGTACTGACTGTGTGCGATTGCCAGACCGATTTCATGGATACGGCAGGCCCAGGCCAGCATGCGGCGCATGTCCTCGCCGAGGCCCCACTCGGTTTCGATTTGATCGAACAGGCGCAATGCGGTTGCTTCGACCCGTTCGGCCTGCGCAACGTCGGCACCGTAGCGCAGCGCCAGCGCGCGGATCGATGCGTTGCGCGGGTCCTGGTCTGTCGCCCTGCCGACCATGTCGTAGAGCACGCCTTCGCGCATGGCATTCTTACTGACATGCAGCTGGCGTAATTTCAGTTCGTTGAACGCCGCCTCCAGAATCAGCAAACCGCCCGCGAATACCGGACGACGCTCGGCGGACAGGCCGGGAAGGGCGATGTCGTCGATCCGCCCGAAACTCAGCAGACGAGTGCGGATCTCGGCAACCGCCTCAGCTGTTACGGTGCCCTTGCCCAGCCGCATCGCACTGGACACCTGGCCGATCGCCTTGATGGTGCCCGACGCGCCGAGCGCCTGCTGCCATCCGCGCTGCCGGTAGGCCGCGGCAAACTGCTGGAACTCGGCGGAAACTTCGGTAAGCGCATCGTGCCAACGCTTCCTGCCGAGCTTCCCATTGCGGAAAAAACGCCGGGTAGTGGCTACGCATCCCACCTGCAGCGACTCGCGCTCGATGGTCTCGAAACCCTCGCCGATGATGAACTCGGTCGAACCGCCGCCGATGTCCATCACCAGACGCCGTCCGTCGCCGGGCGGCGTGGCGTGGGCGACGCCGAGATAGATGAGACGGGCCTCCTCGCGGCCCGACACCACCTCGATGCCGTGACCCAGGGCGGTTTCGGCCGGAATGAGAAAGGATTGCGGGTGGGCCAGCTGGCGCACCGAATTGGTGGCGATCGCTCGTACCCGACCCATCGGCAGCGCCCGCAGGCGTTGCCCGAAGCGCGACAGAGTGTCCAGCGCGCGCTGCATGACCGCAGCGTCCAGCCCGCCTCGGCCGTTGAGGCCTTCGGCCATGCGCACGGTCTCGCGCAGGCGGTCGACGACGCGGATCTGACCCAGAACATACTGGGCGACGACCATGTGGTAGCTGTTGGAGCCCAGATCGACGGCGGCCAGCAGATCGCCATCGAGCAACTTTCTGCCGCTTCCGGGCATGGTCAGATATCTCTGTGCCGGGCCAGCAGCGAGGCCTGGGCGCAGTGCGGCATCTCGTCGTCGCCCGGTTCGATGCGGGTGTATTCGCCGTCGGCGTGCAGTGCCCAGGCCTCGGTGTTGTCGGCCAGATAGGTTTCGAGTTCTTCGTGATACACCCGCCGGGCGAGTTCCCGATCGCGAATCGGAAAGCACACCTCGACCCGGCGCAGCAGGTTGCGCTCCAGCCAGTCGGCGCTGGCGCAATAGATTTCCGGGTCGCCGGCATTGGCAAACCAGTACACCCGGCTGTGTTCGAGGAATCGCCCGACGATCGAGCGCACCCGGATGTTTTCCGAAACGCCGGGTACGCCGGGCCTGAGACAGCAGGCGCCGCGCACGATCAGATCGATCTGCACGCCGGCCTGCGAGGCGGCATACAGCGCCTGCATGATGGTGGGCTCGTTGATCGCGTTGATCTTGACGATCAGTCGGCCGCCGGCACCGGAGCGGGCGTGGCGCGCCTCGCGCTGGATCTTGTCGATGAGACTGGAGTGCAGGGTGAATGGCGATTGCAGCAGCTGTTTCAGGCTGATCAGCGGAGCCAGGCCAGAGAGCTGCTGAAACACTTGGTGGACGTCATCGCTGATGTCCTCGCGTGCGGTCAACAAGCCGATGTCGGTGTAGGCCCGTGATGTGCCGGCGTGGTAGTTGCCGGTGCCCAGGTGCACGTAGCGGCGAAGCTTGCGGCCCTCGCGGCGGACGATCAGCAGCATCTTGGCGTGGGTCTTGTAGCCGACTACGCCATAAACCACCTGCACGCCGGCTTCCTGCAGCCGGTCGGCCAGGCGGATGTTGGTTTCCTCATCGAATCGCGCGCGCAGCTCGACCACTACGGTGACATCCTTGCCGGCCTGCGCGGCGCGGATCAGGTGTTCGACCAGGGTGGCGTCGCTGCCGGTGCGATACAGGGTTTGTTTGATTGCCAGAACGTCCGGGTCGTCGGCTGCCTGTTCGACCAGGTCGAGTACGGCGCTGAACGCATCGAACGGCTGATGCAGCAGGATGTCGCGCTCGCGCAGCGTCGCGAACATCTGCTCGCTGTCGTTGCCGAGGGTGCGCGGCCGAAAGGGCGGGTACTTAAGCTCCGGGCGGTCGACCAGATCGTAGACCTGGCTGGCCCGGTTCAGATTGACCGGACCGTTGATCCGGTACACGGCGGTTTCGGGCAGGTCGAAATTCTTCAGCAATATCTTGACGATGTTGCGCGGGCAGTGATGCGCGATCTCCAGCCGGATGGCGCGTCGGAAGCCGCGCCCGGCCAACTCGTCCTTGAGCGCATGGGCGAGGTTTTCCACTTCTTCCTCGTCGACGAACAGCTCGGAGTTGCGGGTGACGCGGAATTGGTAGACGCCCTTGACCTTCATGCCGGGAAACATTTCCGCGACGAAGGCCGACAGCACCGCCGAGAGAAACACGAAGTGATCGCCGTCTCCGGTCACCTCGCCGGGCACCCGGATGATCCGCGGCAGCGAGCGCGGTGCGCGCACGATGGCCATGTGGCCGGCGCGGCCGAAGGCGTCCTTGCCGCTGAGCACCACGACGATATTCAGCGATTTGTTGAGAATCCGTGGAAACGGATGGGCCGGGTCGAGGCCCATCGGCGAGAGCACCGGCGCAATCTCTTCGCGGAAGTAGGCACGCAGCCAGCGTCTGAGGCGTGCGTTCCATGCTTCGCGCGGCAGTATCTGGATGCCGGCCTGTTCCAGCGCCGGGCGCAGCACGTCATTCCATTCGCGGTACTGGTCTTCGACCAGGTCGCCCGCCTTGTCGTAGATCCGCTTGAGGATGGTCGCCGCACCCAGGCCGTCGGCTGCCGGTGCGCCACCATATTTGAGCTGGCTGCGGATGGCGGGTACCCGGACCTCGAAGAATTCATCGAGGTTGGTGCAGCTGATACAGAGAAAGCGCAGCCGTTCCAACAAGGGAACGCGCGGATCCTGTGCCTGGGCCAATACCCGGCGATTGAAGGCGATCTGGGAAATTTCCCGGTTCAGATACAGCGCCGGATCGGAAAGCGCGCGCGCGGGCTGTTCGGTCGGTCCGTCGCCGGCAGTTTCGGATTTTTTGGTGGGTGTGGGCACGGCGACAGATTACCGCAGCCGGTTGCATGGCGCCGGCATTCAATGCCCTCGCTCGACGATTTCCGGCTCCGCGAGTCTGACCCGGGACGGCGGAAAAATGCAGCTGAACGTGCTGCCCCGGCCCATCTCGCTGGCGATCTCAAGCCGGGCATCGTGCAGGTTCAGCACATGCTTGACGATCGCCAGTCCAAGGCCGGTGCCGCCATTTTCACGCGACCGGCTGGGCGACACCCGGTAGAAGCGCTCGGTAATCCGCGGCAGGTGCTGGCGCGCGATACCCGGACCGGTGTCGCGCACCCGGAATGCCAGCTCTCCCTGATCGTTCACCTCGCAACCCAGGGTGACCGAACCGCCTTGCGGCGTGTACCGCACGGCATTGCCCACCAGGTTGGAAAACGCGCTGTGCAGTTCTTTGGTCGAGCCGGAGAGGTCGGCGTCGCAGGCATCTTCGACCACGATCCGGTGCCGGCCCAGGCTGAGCGCCTCTCCCTCACGTCGAAGCGTTTCCAGCAATGGCCGCAGCGCCACGGTTTCTTCATTGACGTGGGCGCTGGCTTCCAGTCGCGACAGGGTGAGCAGGTCCTCGACCAGTTGCGCCATACGCGAAGACTGGCGGCGCATTTCGGTGAGCATCTCGACGTGGTTGGGCATGTCCTCGGGTTCGATCATGTCGAGGTAGCCATGGATCACGGTCAGCGGCGTGCGCAGCTCGTGCGATACGTTGGCCACGAAGTCGCGCCGCACCTGCTCCAGATGCATCAGTTTGCTCACGTCGCGGGCGACCACCAGCCATTCGCGATTGCCGTAGTCGATCAGCCGAAGGCTCAAGCGACTGCGTTCATCGGCAGGCGCCGGCACGTCCAGCAACGGCTCGTCGGTCTGGCGCTGATCGAGCCAGTCGAGCACCCGGGGATTGCGCACCAGATTGTGGAAGCGTGCGCCGATGTCGCGCGGGTAGCGCAGGCCGAGCAGACGGGTGGCGGCTTCGTTGAACCAGGCGATCTGCAGATCGCCATCGAGAATCACGATTCCGTCGGGAAGTGCGGCGAAGGCGCGCCGGTAAGACCGGACCATGTCCAGCAGTCGCCGCCTGCGCTGCCAGGACTCGCTCTGGCGCTTGTGCAGTTGGGTGTCGAGCTCGGCCCACAGACCGCGGCCATCAGGCAGTCGAAAGCGCTGACGGCGGGCCAGCATGCACAGCGCCCGCCACAAGCGCCGATAGTGCCAGGCGACCAGTGCCGTGGAGGCCAGTGCGAGGGCCGGCCAGAATTGGCCCAGTACGATGCCAATCACCGCCGTGGAGGCATAGACGGCGGCCAGATTCCAGAGCGATTGCTGAGTGGAGCGGCCGAGAAAGTAGTTCATGCCGCAGGAGTGGCTCAGGTGGCGGTGGAGAAACGATACCCCGCACCGCGCACGGTTTGTATCATCGGATCGAGCCGGAACGGCTCAAGCGTCTTGCGCAAACGTCGGATATGAACATCGACCGTGCGCTCTTCGACGTAGACGTTGCCACCCCAGACGTGGTCCAGCAGCTGGGCGCGCGAGTACACCCGCTCCGGGTGGGTCATGAAGAAGTGCAGCAGGCGATATTCGGTCGGACCGATCGCTACCGGATCGTCGTTGGCGAATACCCGATGGCCAGCGCCGTCGATCCGCAGATCGCCGAGCGACACGCTGCCGTCAGCCTCATCGGGGCGGCTGCGGCGCAGCACCGCCCGGATGCGCGCCAGCAATTCGCGCGCCGAAAAGGGCTTGACCACGTAGTCGTCGACGCCGGCATCCAGGCCGCTGACCCGATCATTCTCCTCGCCGCGCGCGGTCAGCATGATGATCGGGATTTCCCGCGTCAGCGTCTCCTTGCGCCAGCGTCTAGCCAGTTCGAGGCCACTGATTCCCGGCAGCATCCAGTCGAGGAGAATCAGGTCGGGCACTCGCCCGGCAATGGCGTTCTGCGCTTCGCGGGCATCCTGAGCCGGAACCGGGTCGAATTCGCCCTTGCGCAGCGCGTAAACGATCATGTCGCGGATCGATGCCTCGTCCTCTACGACCAGGATGCTCTTGTGCACGGGCCCACCAAAAGCGGAATGAATGATGGCTATCAGTACATAACACTTTTGTGGCCATTTTATGACAATGCGGCCCCGATCACGCCCGTGGAGGGCTCGGTTCGCGCCGTCAGCCGCGCGGCGAATTGCGGCCGCCGGGCTCCAGCCCCTGACGCTGCAATTCGAGAATGAATGGCGTGATCGCCGCGATTCGCGCGTCGACCCGCGAGCGGGTGATGTAGTCCAGGTCTTCGCGCGCCAGCAGCCGGCGATACTGGTCGAGGGCGTCGAAGGCACGGCCGCTGAGCAAGGCGACCTCGGCATAGGCTTCCGTCGCGCGGATCGCGTCGCCAGCCAGTTCGGCGGCACGGGCATAGAGTTGTTGCAGGCTGGCGTCGTTGCCGGCGGTATCGATCAGCGGGCGAATGACCGTCAGTGCGCGCCGTGCGGCGTCCGGATCCTGAAGATGAACCAGTGCCTGGACGTGGGACAGAACGATGGCGCGGTTCTCGGGAAGCGCCGTGTTCAGGCCTTCATAGCGGGCCAGCGACTGCGCCACCAGGCCCGCGCGCAGCTCGGCCTCGGCCAGCGCCAGCGCACCCCACAGGTCGCCCGGGTTCTGGTCCGAGAGTTCCCTCAGCAGGGGCAGGGCATCGGCAGCGCGGTCGGCGCGGGTCAGCGCCAGGGCGAAACCGTAGCGCTGCGCCGGGGTGAGCTGCTCGTAAAGTCCGTCGACAATGTTGCGGTAGAAGCCGATCGCCTCATTGGGGGATGCGCTGCTCAGTACGCGCATGCGCTCGCGAACCCACTCGAAGCGCTCCGGATACTGGCCGTGCGCGCCGATCGCGTCTTCCAGCCGGGGCTGGAGCTCATCGGGGATCAGCGGATGCAGGGGGCCGTCGCTGGCGGTGGCCTGAAACTCGCCGGCGGTGAAGTGACATTCCAAGACCGTTCCGTCGGTTTCGCTGACACAGGACGTTCCGCCGGCCGCGCCCTGCTGACGCAGGCCGATCTGACGGGCCCGGTCGCGGGCTTCGGCGATGCGGGTGCTGGTAACCGGGTGAGTGCGCAGAAAGTCGGGAAACCCGAACGGGTTCGAGGTGCGGAAGGCGCGCCCGAAGAAGTCGGCCATGGCCTCCGGGTTGTAGCCGGCGCGGGCCAGCATCTGGATGCCCAGCCGGTCGGCTTCGTGCTCGCTGGCGCGTGTGTGGTTGATCTGACGCTGGAGCATCAGCCCCTGGCCGCCCATGATGGCCGCCTGCGCGGCGTCCGGGCTGCCGCTGCTGGCGCCAGCGATGACCGCCGCCAGCATGCCCAGCAGAATGGGAATGGAGTCCTGCTGTGAGCGCTCGACCTGGCGCACGATGTGCCGCTGGGTGGTGTGGGAGATTTCGTGGGCCAGCACTGCCGCCACTTCGTCCTCGTACTCTGCCGCCATCGCCAGACCGGCATTGATGCCGATATAGCCGCCCAGCGTGGCGAAGGCATTAATCTCTTGCGAGCGGACCAGAAAAAAGGTGAAGCCATTGTCCGGACGGTCGCTGGCGGCGACCAGCGAATAGGCCATGTCGTTGAGCCACTCGTCGAGCAGCGGGTCCTCGATCAGCAAACCGCCGCGCCGAAGCTGGCGGCGGGTCTGTTCGCCGAACAGTCGCTCCTGGGCCGGCGTGATCAGGCTTTGCGCTGACGAGCCGATATCCGGCAGCGCGGACGAAGCCGCCTGGGCTCGAACCGGGGCCGGAATCGCAAAGGCGAATACGAGCGCTGCAATCAGAAGAAGGCGGGACAGGGGCACAGGGAACTCCGTTTAAATAATTGGAGCGCGGTCGCGGATCGTCCAAAGTATCGCATCGGCGGGTGAACCCCGAGTTAAGCGCGGCGGCCCTTCCGGATATGGAACGGGCTCGCCGGCTTTGCGAACGCGCGGCGCTGGTAAATATGCGACCACACCCCCATATTTCGAGTTCCCCGACCAACGGAGTGCCCCTGTGGCCGACATACAGATTTATACCACCGCCATTTGTCCTTATTGTCTGGCGGCCAAGCAGTTTTTGACCAGCCGCAACCAGACCTATAGCGAGACCCGCGTCGATATCGACCGCGACAAGCGCCAGGAAATGGTCACTCTAAGCGGCCGGACCAGCGTGCCGCAGATATTCATCAACGGCACCCACGTCGGCGGCTACGACGACATGGTGGCGCTCAACCGGGCCGGCGGCCTGCAACCCTTGCTGGATGCCGCACCATGACCGACGCCGGCGACAGGGACAGGATTGCCGAGTTCACCGAGTTCAGGAAGCGCATGAACGAGCGCATCCTGGCCGAGGACAACCAGGTGGTTCGCCGGTTTTTCGCGCTCGACAGCCAGACCTACCGGCCGGGCGCGCTGGACGGCAAGACCAAGGAGCTGCTGGGGCTGGTCGCCTCGCTGGTGCTGCGCTGCGACGATTGCATCAGCTACCACGTGGCCCAGTGCCGACAGGCCGGAGCCAGTCGCGAAGAACTGTTCGAGACATTTTCGGTCGGCCTGGTGGTCGGCGGCTCGATCGTGATCCCTCATCTGCGCCGCGCGGTCGATTTTCTCGACCGGCTGGAATCCGGCGCGACGGCGGTGCCCGCCGCGCACGGCCACGAATGACCACGGATCGACAGGCGTTGGGCTGCGCCTGAGCCGCGGCCCGGGTGGCCGGTCGGCATCTGTGCCCGTACGGCGCATCAGACTGATGTCGAGTGCCTTTTCCGGCATTTTCGCGCGGCTGGCGCGCGGTCGGGCGTACGGTCGGGCATAATTTGTGCACTCGCGGCTTTTCTTGCCGCGTCTGTCTTAACGAGGTGTCTCAATTCATGAATCAAACCATTGCAGTGCTGCGCGGCGACGGAATCGGCCCGGAAATCATGGATGCAACCCTGCATGTGCTCGATGCTCTGCAAGTCGGCCTGGATTACGAGTTCGTCGATGCAGGCCTGGTGGCGCTGGAGAAAACCGGCGAACTGCTGCCTCAGGCCACGCTCGATGCCATCGGCAAGCATCGCATCGCGCTGAAGAGCCCGCTGACCACCCCGATCGGCGCCGGCTTCTCGTCGTTGAACGTGGACCTGCGCCGGCGCTTCGATCTGTACGCCAACATCCGGCCGGCGATCAGTTTTCCCAACACCCGGTCGCGGTACGAGAACATCGACCTGATCACGGTGCGCGAAAATACCGAAGGCGCCTACATCGGTGAAGGCATGGAAGTGTCGGCCGACGGCGAAGTGGCGACACTCACCCAGAAGATCACCCGACGCAACTCATCGCGCATCGTGCGCTATGCGTTCGAGCTGGCGCGCCGGCTCGGGCGGAAGAAGGTCACTGCGGTCCATAAGGCGAATATCCTCAAGTCGACCTCCGGCCTGTTCCTGAAGGTGGCCCGCGAGGTCGCCGAGGAATACCCCGACATCGAGTTCACCGAGATCATCATCGACGCCTGCTGCATGAAGCTGGTCATGACGCCCGAGCAGTTCGACGTGATCGTCACCACCAATCTGTTCGGCGACATTCTGTCCGACCTGTGTGCCGGGCTGATCGGTGGGCTGGGGCTTGCGCCGGGCGCCAACATCGGTGCCGATGCCGCCATTTTCGAAGCCGTGCACGGCTCTGCCCCGGACATTGCCGGGCAGGGCATCGCCAACCCGTGCGCGCTGCTGCTGGCCGCTGCCCAGATGCTCGACCACCTGGGCAAGCTCGACAAATCCCGGGCGCTGCGCGCCGCCATCGTCGCCACCCTCGAAGCCCGCGACAGCGTCACGCCGGATCTGGGCGGCAGCGGAAGCACCGGCTCGTTCGCCAGAGCCATCGCCAGCCGGGTATAGCCCAGGCATTGCCGACTACCTGCGGGCGCGCTTGGGACGACCGGGCGCGCCACACGCCCCTATGCACACGACCCCACCTTGCAGGGTGAGCGACCTTGCGGGTTGGATCCAGAAGCGGCGAAACGCGTTGATGTGCCTCCCTCCGGCGAGCCAAAGCACGATCGCCCGCCAGATATTGACTGCGGTCAAGTGCCAATTGTGAGAAAGGTATTAAGATCGACCTGAGCCTTTTTCTTACGCGCCTGACGGTCTCCAAGGCGCATCAAAAAAAACAAAGGAATCAATGCTATGAAAACACATCTCGTTATGGTTCCGGTTCTTGCGCTGGCCTTTGTCGTCTCTCCGCTGCGCGCGGCGGACGAATCTGCCGCCATGGATCTGATCAAGGCAAGCAAGTGCTCGACCTGCCACAGCGTCGACAAGGACAAGGATGGCCCGTCTTTCAAGAGCGTCGCTGATGAGTACCGGGATGATCCCGAGGCCGTGGCCAAGTTGATCGACGTGGTGAGCAAACCGCACATGATCGAGATCGATGGCGAAGAAGAGGAGCACGGAGTGGTCAAGACCCGGGATGCGGCCAAGATCGAGAACCTCGTCCAGTGGATTCTTTCCCTGTGACCGTTTGATCGACCTCCGGCACTCAGCCGGACACTCGATCCGTTCGTAAACACTCACGGGACTGCCTCAAAATGAAACGGATATGGAGTGGTATTCGCCGGTTCGGGCTCCTCAAGACCTTCTTGAGCGCGACTCTGGTGCTGTTCGTCGCTGTTCTTCTGGTGGTTGGCGGAGCTGCCGGATTGGCTTGGACCAACACCGAGGCGTTCTGCATTTCCTGTCACGAAATGAAGGACAACGTTTACGCCGAGTTCAAGGGCACCATCCACGACACCAACCGCAGCGGCGTTCGCGCGGTGTGCTCGGATTGTCATGTGCCCCGGCAACCGGTGGATACCATCAAACGCAAATTTGCGGCCAGTCTCGAGCTTTATCACGCGCTGCGCGGCACCATCAATACGCCGGAAAAATTCGAGGCGCGGCGTTTCCAGATGGCAGTCAAGGTCTGGACGCGCATGAAGAAAACCGACTCCATCGAGTGCCGCAACTGTCACCACCGGGACGCCATGAGCCCCGACCTGCAGTCGGCGCGCGCCCAGCGTCGACACGCCAAGGCGGACGAGGATGGCATGACCTGTATCGACTGCCACTTCGGAATCGCGCACGGCGAACCCACCGGGGATTTCGGGCCGCGCGATATTCAGGTGAACCATGGGGCAGTGACTTTGCCGGATCCGGTGGCGGTACGTAACGCATCGGTCGAAAAATGACGCGGATCGGGCCAAGCCATGTGGCGCGGTCCGATCCGACCTTAGAAGGTCTTAAGTCAAACGTGAGGAACGGATCATGAAGAACACATTGCTGGGGCTGCTCGCCGCCGTCTCGTTGCTGATTGCAGCGCACGGATCGGCGGGCGCGCAGGAATTGTCGGCCGACGCCCTCGATCGATTGTCGTCTCAAGGCGTCGGCGCTGCGGTCTGCGCCGAATGTCACGAGTCCGAGGTCACGGTCAGCGTATTCCACAGGGACTGTCAGGCCTGCCATACCAATGCGACCGAGCACGCGACGGCACGCCGGCCGGCACGGGTCGAGCCCGGCAAGCCGGGCGTCGCACAGTGCGAGGGATGCCACGCCAAAGACGCCGAGCGGATGAATTTTGCCTTCAGCGATCACCACAAGGCGGGCCTGGAGTGCAGCGATTGTCATGGCGTGCACGGGCCCAAACTCAAGGTTGGCGGGCAGAGCATCATCCAGCACCGCACCCAGGAAGGCTCGGCGTTGTGCGCAACCTGCCACCAGGACGTCCTGGCGCGCTTCAATATGCCGTCGCATCACCCGGTGCTGGAAGGCGGGGTTTCCTGTCTCGGCTGTCACGACCCGCATTCGAGCAAGAAGCTCAGTCTGGCCGACCAGACACAGCAGTGCCTCGATTGCCATCAGCGCCTGCGCGGCCCGCACGTCTTCGAGCACGCTCCAGTGGTCGAGGATTGCGCCAACTGCCACGATCCACACGGCTCGCCGAATGCCCGACTGCTGGTCGCCGGTCAGCCCATGCTTTGTCTGCAGTGCCACTCGCTGCCCAACAATCGTCACGGCTTGACCGGATCCAACGCGCTCACCAGCGCTGCGCTGAGCCAGCGCACGCCGGGTGCGGTACTGCGCGATTGCGTCGCCTGCCATGGTCAGATTCACGGCAGCGCGCAGGATCAGCACCTTCGCTATTAGCGGCTGCACCGGTGGGCTGGCTCACGGCGAGCCCACCGGCAAATCGAACTTGAGAGTTCTGAATTGGAGGCAATGCCATGAAAACGCGCACTTCGCTCAGCCTGATGCTGCCGACAGTGTTTCTGCTTGCCGGGGGGCCGCTCTATGCAGCCGACGAGTCGGCGGAAGTTGAAGGCCAGGTAAACGAGTCGTCCACAGCCACCGAGATAACCGCTGCGACGACGACCACCAGCGAAACCCGTACGACTGGTGAGATCACGACCAAGCTTTACGTATTCGACTATTTCAGCGGCTTCGGTGAGGACCGCACCCAGTTCGTTGAGCGATACAACTATCAGAAGGGGTTCTCCGGCGATCGTCGGTCCGATTTCTTCGTGGATGCCGACTTCCGCCTGAAAGTGGTGGACGATGATCGCGAGCTGCTGAGCATCGAGCGTCTCGGATTCGGTCGTCACAATCAACGCGGCACGCTGGAAGCCAATCGCGAGACCTTCGGTATCGAAGCGTACTACTCGCAGTTCCGTTCGGCGACCGGCGGTCTCGACTGGTTGTTCAGCCCGAACCAGGTGCCGGGCGGCACCGAGCTGGCCGCGTTTTTCCCGGCGCAGACCAACACCAACTCCGGCTTCCTTGCCCAGTTCAATGACGACTCCGGTCGCACCCGGTTCGACGTCAAGCGGGTCAGCTATGGCGCTGCGGTAAAAATCAAGCCGGTGGTGTTTGAGGATCGAGGGTCGATCAAGGTCGGCTACGACGGCTATCAGCGCACCGGAAACCAGCTCACCAGTTTTGTTCTGGGCGGAGGCGACATCCGGGAGGCCGGGACCAATGCCCAAACCAGCGGCCGGGTGTTGCAGCGCTGGCGTGGCATCAACCAGGACATCGACGAAAGCGTGAATCGCTTCAAGTTGACCCTGGCCGGAACGCCGGGCAACAAGTTGGTATTGGCCTACGATTTCTCGTGGGACAAGTTCAACAACAACGGCACGGATCTGATTCACAGCGACGTGGTGCCGTTCCTGGGCTCGGAGTGGCAATACAACACGGGCGGCGATGCCACCCGGCCGCTCGGCTTCGCGCCGGAGAGTCATCAATTCAGACACGGGCTGAGGGCGTCGCGCACGTTCGGAAAGACCGCGATTTCCGGTGGCTTCGGTCAGTCCTGGCTTGAACAGGACAGCTTCACCCAGCCGCAGACGCGCGCCGGTTTTGTTGGCAAGACCAGCACCGACAATGCGTTCTTCAACATCGCGAGCAATGTGGTGGCTGGCGTCAGGCTGGAGGGCTTCCTGCGCTACTACCAGCGCGACAACGACTCCACCTTTCCTGCGCCAGGTCTGATCGACCCGTTCGCTGGCGAGCAACTTGGCGTTCGCGTCAATGAGATCGAAACCTACACCTACGGCGCGAATGCCTCGTGGCGCAGCCGAACGCTCGATTCGAACTTCATCCTCGGGTGGAAGCACGAGGACAAGCAGCGCGATCTGACCTTTTCCGGTGCATCGGTCGATCCGACGCTGAACGGCATCACCGCCGAGCGCTCGTTGTTCCGCGAGGACACCGAGTACGACGAGGTGTCGCTGAAGATCGTTTCCCGCCTGGGCAACAGTACGACTCTGCGTCTGACGCCGTCCTACCTGTGGGCCGACAAGGTCGGCCTGGTGACCGATCCGGAAACTTCGTTCCAGTTCAAAAGCAATCTGGGACACGTGACCGAGGCAGGTACCTTGTTCAACGCCTATTACAACTACCGTGGCCGGAAAAACAACGACCTGTCGTTCCTCGGCACCGACGGCAACCTGGCAACCCAGGACCTCGATCGCTCCACCCAGTCGGCCGGGCTATCGGTCGGTTGGAACCCGAGCGAGTGGATCAGCGCGCAGACCAGCATTGCCTGGCTTCAGGACGACTTTACGGCGCTGTTCTACGGCAGCAATCGCCGTCGATTCGAAGGACCGAACAACCCGGTGATCTTTTTCCTCCGAGACGAATCCAGTTACGACGTCGACACCTATGTCGCAACGGCCTCGGCCGACTGGCAGGCCAGCGACAGTTTGAGCTACCAGTTCGGTTACACATTTTCGAGATCCGACGGCAAGACCGCCAGCGGCGTGATTTTCGATGAGCTTCCGACCCAGGACGGCAGAATCGACAATACGCTGCATAGCCTCCAGGTTGGCTTGCGCTACCAGTACACCCAAAAGATCGGCGTTTCGGGCATGTATGTCATCGATTACTACACCGATGACGCGTTCGATGATCTGACCGGTGGCGTACACTCGCTGATGCTGGGGCTGACGGTTGCATTCTGACGATTCCGCGTCCCGGAATACCGCAAGACAGATTGGTTGAATCCAACCCTCTCCCGCTGGGAGAGGGTTTTGCGCTGGAGAGCCGTTGGGCCGCACAGTCCACCGCGCTTTTCGCCGTATCTACTGACCTTTTCCGGGCTTTTGGGCCGAATTTCTCTCTGAGGCGCAAGGCGCTCTCCGGGCGTTGGTAGGCCGGACTTCAAATCCCTCCTTGAGAGTCGTCTCCGCCGATTCCTGAACCATGGTGGCGCTATGGCTCGTAGAGCCGCCGAACATCTGTCCTTACGGCCGACAATCGATTGGACCGGCAATGCCCGGCAGGCCACCGGTTGCTTCAAGCGTGTGCGCCAGGGCGGTCATGGCCGTTTCGCTCGATTGCTGTTCTGCCTTGGTGCGCCGCTCTCAGACGGCCCCGCCGCGCCTCTCACTGATTGATTCGACGCCCCGCCAGGATTGACATCAATCAACTGGCGGATGTAAAGACTGTGTTAGCTTGTGCCGTGCCGAATACCCCTAAAAGGCCCGGACAACGGCCCGCAGAGGACGCAAGACCCAGAGCCGCGCTGGAAGCCTTCAGCGCCGCGACCAGAGGGAGATCATTCGGATGGCACGTATTTTCGAGCACTGGCGCGAGGCGTTTCGCAAGTCGCGCGTTGCGTTTCTTGGCCTCCTGCTGATCGGCCTGTTGCTGGGAGCAATCGCGCTGGCCGGCACGGCGGTGGTGGTGGAGTCGACCAGCACCCTGGAATTCTGTACCTCCTGTCACGAGATGGAGGCCTTCGTATTCCAGGAATACAAGGAAACCCACCATTACCAGAATCGCACCGGCGTACGCGCCGAGTGCTCCGACTGCCATGTGCCGAAGCCGCCGTTGGCCAAGATGGCGCGCAAGATCCGCGCGACCTTCACCGAGGTTCCCGGCCATTTCCTGGGCCGGATCGACACTCGGGAGAAGTTCGAGGCGCATCGGCTGACCATGGCCGAGCGGGTCTGGGCCGAGATGAAGGCCAACGATTCGCGCGAGTGCCGCGATTGCCATGATCGCGAGGCGATGCTGATGGACAAGCAGCGCCCACGCTCGCGCAATCAGCACGAAAGCGCCATCGCCAGCGGCGAAACCTGCATCGATTGCCACAAGGGCATCGCCCACAAGAAACCCACGCTGCCCGAAGACGAGGCCAGCGAAGAGGAAGAGACCGATTTCAGCCTGTGATTCGACCCATCCCCGGGTCAGTGCATGCGCATCCAGTGGAGACCGTTATGAACACAACCAACGTTAGTCAGATTTCTGTCTGCGGCTTGCCGCGCAGCCTGCTCGCCGTCGCGCTGATGCTTGCCGCCGGCTGGGCGCAGGCGGTCGACTGGAGTGGCGTTCCGGCAACCGACGTGCCGCTGTTCTATCCCGGACAGGCGTCATGGGAATGGGTGATGACCGAAAAGGATCACAGCGGCGCACCCAACTTCCGCAGCGGGAAGAACTGCAAAGCCTGTCATGACGGCGAACAGGGCGATATCGGCAACACCATCGTGTCCGGCGAGAAACTGGTGCCGGCCCCTGTCGCTGGCCGTCCCGGAGGAATCTCGCTGCATGTGCAGACCGCCCGCGATGCCGAACGGTTGTATTTCCGGCTGCGCTGGAAAGCCGGCTCAGGCGCGCCAGCGCTGGACGCCGACACCGCCGCGCGGGTGACTGTGATGATCGACGACGGCACGGTAAAAGAAGCCGCGCGGGCCGGCTGCTGGGGCAGCTGTCACGACGACAGCATCGGCATGGCCAGTGCATCGGCCGACGGAAGAACCGCCAAATATCTGAGTGCTTCGCGCAGCAAACTCACCCGGCAGGGCGGTGGCGAGAACATCAAGCCGGCTGCGGATCTGGCGGCGCTCAAGTCGAGCGGCGCCTTTCTCGAATACTGGCAGGCCAAGCTCAATCCCGGACAGCCGGCCAAGGCCGTGTCCGGCTACATCCTCGACAAGCGCCACGAGACGACGGGCACGGCGGTGGCCGCCGATGCCACGTTCGAGGGCGGCGAGTGGACGGTGGTGTTGAGTCGTCCGCTGGCGGCCGCTGGCGAAGGCAGCAAGTCGATCGTGGCCGGCAAGACCTACAACATCGGCTTCGCCGTGCATGACGATCACGCCGACCACAGGCATCACCACGTTTCGTTCGAATACACCCTCGCGCTCGACGGAAGCGGCAGCGATTTTGTTGCCAGGGCGAAGTAGCCCGAAATCCGGAGCAGTCGAGGCAGACATCGCAAGTATCTGGAGAACGTCATGAAAAAAGCCCTTGCACTCTTGCTCGGGACCGGACTGTCGGCCATCGTGCTGCTAGCCTCAGGGGTCGGCCCTGCCGCGGCGCAGTTGCTGAGCGAGCAACCGGAGAACCAGTCCGGAAAAACCGGCGCAGAGGCGGTGCGTACCTGCACCCGCTGTCACGACGAATCCAGCGAATATCCGGTGCTGTCGATCCTCAAGTCCAAGCACGCGGTGGTGGCCGACGGCCGCACCCCGTTCGCCGACAAGGCCTGTGCTTCCTGTCACGGCGCCAGCCTCGATCACATGGAGGCGGTGGGCGACGGCGCCACGCGGGCAGCGCCGGACATCGTTTTCTCGAAGTCCGGTCCGACTTCAAAGCACGATCAGAACGCCGTGTGCATGGATTGCCACAAGGGCAGTGCGCGCATCCACTGGCAGGGCAGCGTCCACGAGCAGCAGGACGTGGGCTGCGTCGACTGTCACCAGTCGCATGTCGGCGATGACCCGGTGTTGGCCGCACAGACCCAGTCCGACCAGTGCTTTGCCTGCCACAAGGAAAAGCGCGCCGAGATTCATCGCCCGTCCAGTCACCCGATTCGCGAAGGCAAGGTGGCATGCAGCGACTGCCACAACCCGCATGGTTCCAACGGTCCCAAGCTGCTGACCAAGGCCACGCTCAACGAGACCTGCTACGACTGCCACACCGAGAAGCGCGGCCCGTTCCTGTGGGAGCACCAGCCGGTGCGCGAGGATTGCTCGCTGTGCCACAAGCCGCATGGCTCGGTGCATGACAACCTGCTGGTCACGCGCGGCCCGTGGCTGTGCCAGCAGTGTCATATGGCGCAGTTCCACCCGAGCACGGCCTTCAGCGGCACCGGCCTGCCGGGCGCCAGCACACCATCGGGAGCGCAGCAGGTGCTGGGCAAGAACTGCCTCAACTGCCATTCGCAGATCCATGGTTCCAATCACCCGTCCGGTGTGCGCAAGACGCGTTAGCGCGGACGAAACGACAGATGCCGGCCCGCCAAGGCGTGGCCGGCGAAGCGAAAAACGCAACGGCGAGGTGTCCCATGAAACGCAATCGCAACCCATCAAGCTCCCAGAACCGGGATGGCCCGGTCCGCGTGCTGGCCCGCCGGCCGCTCTACCTGCTGCTGATGATGAGTCTGGCCATGCCGGCCGTCGCCCTGGCTCAGGACGATGATCCGTTTGCGCTCGACGAGCCAACCGCCCCGGCGATGAGCGAAGCACAGATCAGGGATCTGACCGAAATCCGCAGCGTGGTCGAGATCGGCATCGGTTTCGTCACCCAGGATTCGTTCCGCTTCGGCAAGTTCAACGGTCTGGAGGACGACGGCCCCTACGGCGTTTTCAATCTCGACTACTACAAGCGCGGCGCGTGGGACGGCGACAGCGCAGATTACGTGCGCATCCGGGCCGACAACCTGGGTCTCGATTCGCGTTCGGTCGATGCCGAAGTCGGCCGACAGGGCGACTATCGGGTTCGGGTGAGTTACGACGAGATTCCCAGCAATCGCAGCGATTCGGCGCAGACCATCTTTCAGGGTGCCGGCGGCAACAACCTCACCCTGCCTCCGGACTGGGTGCCGGCGCAGAACACGGCGGGAATGACCAATCTGCTTTCCAGCCTGCGTGATGTCGAGCTGCGCACTGAGCGTCAGCGGTTCGGCGCGGGCCTGGACAAGCTGCTTCCCGGCGACCTGTCGTTCTCGATCGATTACCAGTACGAGGAAAAGGACGGCCTGAAAGGTTTGGCCGGCACGTTCGGCAATACCGGCGGCAATCCGCGTTCGGTGCTGCTGCCCGAGCCGGTCGACTACGAAACCCACAAGATCGATCTGGTCGGTCGCTACATCCAGGACAAGATGCAGGTCGAGCTGCGCTATCACGCCTCGATTTTCAACAACGACAACGCCTCGCTGCGCTGGCAGAACCCGTTCAGTGCGATCAATGGCTGGGTGCCTTCGGCGGGTTTCCCCACCGGCGTGGGCGAGATGGCCCTGCCGCCCGACAACACCTTCCATCAAGGTACGGCGCTGTTCGGCTACAACTTCGATAATCGCAACCGCATCGTCGCCGACATCGCCATCGGACGGATGAGTCAGAACGACCCATTCCTGGCGTTCACCGTCGACCCGATTCTCGCGGCGGGGATCACCGAACCACTGCCCCGGGATTCGCTGGATGGCCGCATCGATACCATGGTGGCCAACCTGCGTTATTCCGGTCGGCTGACCGACCGGCTGAACCTCAACGCCAGCTACCGCTACGACGAGCGCGACAACGAGACGCCCAGGGATCGCTACGCGATGATTTCGGCCGACTCGATCGCACAGGACCTCAGCCCGACCAGCAGCCGCGTTCGCTTCAATCAACCCTACAGCTACGAGGAGAACCAGCTCCGGCTGGACCTGAACTACCGGCTGGCCGCCCGTACCCGGGTCAATGTGCTCGGCGAATATCGCGATATCGATCGCACATTCACCGAGCGCAACAGCTCCGAGGAGTGGACCTACGGCGCCGGGCTGATCCATCAGCTGTCCGACACGCTGGACCTGAATCTGAAGCTCTCGCGCGCCGAGCGGGATGGTTCGCAGTACGACGGCACGGCGCCGTTCCGCTCCGGGTTCACGCCGGAGCATGTCGCCTCGCTGCCCGGTGGTTTCGAGAACCCGCCGCAACTGCGTCGGTTCCACCTGGCCAACCGCGACCGCGATCTGGCGGGCATTCTGGCCACCTGGACACCGTCGGAGTTCTGGTCGGTCGGCCTGGACGTGAACTACAGCCGGGACGATTACACCGACTCCGAACTGGGTCTGACCGGCGCGCGGATTCGAGCCTATACCCTGGAATTCAACGCCACGCCGGTGCGCGATCTGTCGACCTACGCGTTCTTCACCCACGAGGAAAACGACTATGACCAGAACGGCGTGAGCTTTCAGGGCGGAGCGAACCGCGTCAACCAGGTGAACGATCCGAATCGGTTCTGGCAGGCGCTGCACCGCGAGCGTATCGATACCGCCGGCTTGGGCTTCGCCTGGAAGCCCAATGACGGTCGCTACCAGTTCGGTCTCGACCTGGTGAGCACGCTGTCTAAGGCCGATGTTGCGGTAAGCACGGGATCGGCGCTCAGCTCGGCGCCGCTGCCCAGCAGTCGCGTTCGGCTCAACTCGGCCACGCTGTTCGGTACCTTCGCAATCACCGACGATCTGGCCGTGCGCGGCGACATCTGGCACGAGCGCTATCGCAGCGAGGACTTCGCGTTGGATATCCCGGCCAACCAGCTGGCCAACGTGATCCTGTTCGGCGAAGAAGCGCCCGACTTCGATGTGACCTTCGTCAGCCTGTCGCTGATCTATCGGTTCTGATCCCCAGCGAAGGGACGGCCTCGCCTCGCGCGTCACTCTCCGCGCGCGGGGCGAGGCGATCGCTTGATGCGATCAGGGTTGTTGCATTCTGAGGAATGGCCTTCGGCCGATGCTGGCTCAGAGATGCGGCGGGCCGGCCCGCTTGTCCCGGATCGAAGCGTGGCGCGAATGCCGCCGATCGAAACCCCACACTGTCACGCCTGATCCAGACTCCCGGCCTTCGGCCCGGACTGGGCTTTACGGTCTACCTGAATGGCGCTGCCAAGTGGCGCTGCCCGCCGTTAACGTGTGCTGCCAGCCGGTGCGTTGCGCCAGAAAGGATCCAGCGCGCTGATCGCCGAGCGTCCCGGCCGATAGGCGGCTGCCAGCGCTCCGTGCAGGTAATGCCCGGCCTGTTCGCAGGCCGCTGCCAGCGGCAGGCCGAGGCAAAGATTGGCGGCAATGGCGGATGCCAGCGTGCATCCGCTGCCGTGGCCGTCGATCATCAGGCGCGGGTGGCGAAATCGATGGACCCTGCCGCCCTCGGACAGGCGATCGATGACCGGATCGCCGGGCAAATGACCGCCTTTGAGCAGCACCGCGCCGGCGCCCAGCGTGGTCAGTTCGTCGAGCGCCTGCTCGGCCTGGTCATGATCGGCGATGGCGCGGCCGACCAGTAGTTCGGCTTCCGGAATATTGGGGGTTATCACCGTGGCCATGGGCAACAGCCGGCGCAGGGCGTCGAGCGCGGCCGGATCCAGCAGGCGCGCGCCGGAGCTGGCCACCATGACCGGGTCGAGCACGATGCTGTCCGGGCGATAGTGGCTCAGCGCTGCCGCCACGGCCTCGATGAGTTCGGCGCTGGCCAGCATGCCCAGCTTGACCGCACCGATGTCGAAGTCGTCGAACACGGCATCGATCTGCGCGCGCAGAAAATCGGCAGGCGGCGTATGCACCGCGGTCACCGCGCGGGTGTTCTGCGCGGTCAGCGCAGCGATGGCGCTCAAGCCGTGAAGACCGTGCGCGGCAAAGGTTTTCAGATCGGCCTGGACACCCGCGCCGCCGCCCGAATCCGAGCCGGCGATGGTGAGCACGCAGCGCCAAGGCGGTGATGCGGTCATTTTTGCAGTTCCTCGAACAGATCGTCCAACTCGCTTCGCGCCCTTTGCAGCAAGACCGGGCGGGCCTTCTGCGGCCGGGTCAGGTCGAGCTCCACCCGAGCCACGCCGCCACTGTCGGGCACGTGGATGTGCTCGAAACCCAACTGCCGGGCCAGCGTCAGCATGGCGGTATTTTCTTCGAGGACATCTCCGTAGATCCGTTTCAGCTTGCGTCGCCGGGCGTAACCGATCAATCGCGTCATCAGCAGCCGGCCGAGGCCGAATCCGGCAACGAAGTGGGAGACCAGGATGGCGAACTCGGCCTCGCACCGATCCACATCGATCGACAACCGGGCGACCGCGCCAACCAGCGCCTCGCCGGGAGGCAGCGGCTCGGCCGCCACCAGCACGAACGCACGGCCTTGTTCCGGATGGGTGAGATCGTGAAGGTAATCGGGCGACAGCGACTTGACCAGATGCAGGTAACGCAGGCGGATCTCTTCGGGGCTCAGCAGACTGAATGCCGAGTCGATCGGGCCAGCGTCTTCGGGGCGGATACGCCGCAGCCACAGCACGCGGCCATTGGCCAGGCGCAAACGCTCGTTCCAGGCGCCGGGCAGCTTCTGTCGACGGATAGGGATGACGGGTGAGCTTTTCACATGCCAAGACTGCCATACCGGTCGGAACGGGCGCTCTAATGTGTTCAGCCGCCAGCCGGTCTCAGCCGCTCAAGGCCGCGAGAACCGCCGCCACGGTCCCTCTGAGTTCGGGAACCCAGCGCAGGACGATCACCAGATCGTGAACCTCGTCGATGTAGATATAGTGACCGCCGAAGCCTGCGGCCCAGTAGGCCGACTCCGGCGCCTCCGGAATCGCCTGCCGGCCGGTGTTCAACCACCACAGGAAGCCATAGTCTGGCTTGGCCTCGGTGGGTGCGCGGATCAGATCGAACCAGGCATCGGGCAGCAATCGCTGCTCGCCCCAAACCCCCCGCCGCAGCATCAGCAGGCCGAACCGGGCATGGTCCTCGGCGCCGACGAACATGCCGCCACCGAAATGGCCGCCGCCGGAAACCGACTGGATCTTTTGGCCGTCCAGTGTCAACCAGGAGTTCTCGTAGCCGTGCCAGCGCCAGGTCGGACTGGCGCCGATCGGATCCATGATGCGCTCGCGAAGCAGCTCGGGCAGCGGCTGGCGGGCGACGTGAAGCAGGCTCAGCGCCAGCAGATTGATGCGTACGTCGTTGTATTTGAAGCGGCTTCCGGGCGCGCTGAGCGGGCGGTTGGGCCAGTCGGCCTCGGTCTCGCCCTCCGGTCGGTCGGCCCAGTCCGGAACCTCCCACAGCGTGCCCTGCCAGTCCGAAGTCTGCTGCAACAGGTGGCGCCAGGTGATCGGCGCGTTTTGCTCCGATGCAAACAGGCCCGGCTCGATATAACCGGCGACGCGATGATCGAAATCGGCAATCCGGCCATCGGCCCAGAGCAGGCCGGCGACCGTGGCCAGGTAGCTTTTCACCGCGCTGAAGGTCATGTCCGGGCGCTGCACGTCGCCCCACTCGGCCACCTTGTAGCCGTGGCGCAGGATGATGCCGGCGCTGCCCACCCGGTCGCGGGTCGGTCCGAGAATCCGGTAGTTCGGTTCGCGACCGGTGTAGTTGTCGAGCAGCACCTGGCGCATGTCCGAGGGTTCGGTCACGGCACGGGCCTGGGCAAATGCCACGGCTTGCGTCAGCTTGCCGGCATCGAAGCCCAGCTCGGCCGGGCTTCGTGATTGCCAGTCGTGCCGGGGCGGAACGTAATCGCCGGTGCCTTGGGCGAGCGCGCCGCCAGCAGCGAGCGCGGCGACCAGCAGCAGGAGCGTTCGGATGCGGGCGATCATGGTCTGCACTCCGGTGACAGGTCGTACACGATAACCCGAACCGCAGGCGTCGTTCACTGCTGCAGGGCAGACGATCCAGCACGCTGCCGGGCTCGATGAAGCGCCCGCTCAGGCAGGCGGTTTGATCCACTCGACGACCGAGTCTGCGCGCTGTTCGCCCAGTAGCTTGCGCAGCTCGGGCAGGGCCTTCTTGAGCGCTGGCTCCAGTCCCCAGGGCGGATTGCAGATCAGTACGCCGCTGCCGTTCATGCGCAGCGGCGAGTCGGCCGGACGAACCAACAGCTCCACGCGCAGCGCCGAGGCCATCGGCAAGGCCGCCATGCGCCGCACCTGCCGGGCCATGCTGTGCCGCAATTTGATGGGATACCAGAGCATGAACACCCCTTGCGGCCAACGCCTCAGGCCGTCGGCAATGGCCGGCAGCGCGGTGTCGAACTCCTTGTCCTGGGCCTCGAACGGCGGGTCGACCAGAACCAGGCCGCGTGCGAAGCGTTGCCCGCCCAGTCGTGGCGGCAACAGTGCCTTCAGCGCCTCGTAGCCGTCGTCGGCCTGAACGCTCACCTGCCCGTTGCCGTCGAACAGCGTTTTCAGGGCTTGCGCCTCTTCGGGTTGGGTTTCCCGGCACACCATGCGGTCCTGTTCGCGCAGGCGCTGGGCGATCAGCGCGGGCGAACCGGGGTAGGTGAGCAGCCGACCGCTCGGGTTGTGCGCCATCACCGCCATCAGATAGCTGGCCAATGTCTCATCCGCCGGAGGCTGACTGGCCAGCCGGACGATGCCGGCATCGGCCTCGGCGCTCTTTCTGGCCTCGTGACCGGCCAACTGATAGCTGCCGCGCCCGGCATGGGTGTCGAGCACGAAGATGGGCGAGGGTTTTTTTCGCAGCAGGTCCAGCGCGGCCAGCAGCACCGCGTGTTTGAGCACATCGGCGTGGTTGCCGGCGTGGTAGGCGTGTCGGTAATTCATCGCGCCAGACTACCCGATCCCCGAACGCGGGGGCTGTTCGCCCGACGGTTCTGGCGTTAGTCTCGACGCTCTTTCCGGCATCGGCCGGCTTGCATGATGGGGAGCGGGCATGAAACGCGCGATCAGGTGGACGTTAGCGGCGGTGTTGTTGCTGGTACTGGTTTCGAGCGCGCTGTTGGCGCATACCGTGTGGTTCAAGCCGCTGAAAATAAATTGGTTTTTCGAGCGCGTGTTCATCGAGTTCGCCATCGACGATCCGCAGATTCTGTCCAGCCTGCGTATCCTGCCGGCTTGGCTGGACTGGTACAGCGATGACCTTACCGATCAATCGCTGGAGCGCGGCGACCGGCTGTCGAAGAAAGTCGCCGACGATCTTCGCATGCTCAGGCGCTACGACCGATCTGCGCTTGATGAGGACACCCGGCTCTCCTACGACATCCTTGAACATTTCCTGTCGGTCCAGGTGGACGGCCAGCCGTTCCGCTATCACAACTATCCGCTGAACCAACTGTTCGGAATCCAGAACGGCATTCCCACCTTCCTGGCGACCCAACACCCGGTCGGCAGCGCCAAGGATGTCGCGAACTACCTGTCCCGCCTTGGCCAGATCGCCACGGTGTTCTCGCAGGTGATGGATGGCCTGAGGCTTCGCGAGCAGCAGGGCATCATCCCGCCGCGCTTCGTGGTGGAGAAAGTGCTGGCCGAAATGGAGTCCTTCGTCGCCGCGCCGCCGTCTGAGAACGTACTGTATTCCAGCCTTGCCGAAAAACTCGACGCATTAGGCGACGACATCGGCGCAGACGAGCGCGAGCGTCTGCTGGCACAGACTTCGCAGTTGCTGTCGGAGTCGGTGTACCCGGCGTATCGAACCCTGATCGCCTACTACCGCGAACTGCTGCCGCGCGCGCGGCCCAACAACGGTGTCTGGGATCTTCCCCAGGGCGCCGATTTCTACGCCTGGGCGGTGCGGATGCACACCACGACCGACATGACGCCAGCGCAGGTGCACGCCATGGGCGTGTCCGAAGTGGCGCGCATCGAAGTCGAGATGGATGCCATTCTGCGCGCCGAGGGTCTGGAGGAGGGCAGCGTCGGCGAACGGGTTCAGGTCATCGCACAGCGTGAGGATCAGCTTTACCCGGACACCGACGAAGGCCGCCAGCAGATCATCGATGACTTCCAGGCGATCATCGACGATGCCGATTCCCGGCTGGATTTCGCCTTCGACCTGCGGCCGAAGGCCGGCGTGAAGGTTGAGCGGGTGCCCGAGTTCCGCGAAAAGACCGCGCCCGGCGCCTACTACCAGCCACCGGCGTTCGATGGCTCGCGTCCAGGCATGTTCTACATCAACCTGCGCAACACCGCCGAGGTGGCGCGCTTCGGCATGCGTACGCTGGCCTACCACGAGGCGATTCCCGGCCATCACTATCAGATTGCCCTGCAGCAGGAAATCACCGGCGTGCCGACGTTCCGCAAGATGCTGCCGTTCACTGCGTTCGCCGAGGGATGGGCGCTGTACAGCGAGCGGGTGGCGGCCGAGTCCGGGTTCCTGCCCACGCCGCTCGACGACCTGGGCCGGCTGCAGGCGGAAATGTTCCGCGCGGTGCGGCTGGTGGTCGATACCGGCCTGCACGATCAGCGCTGGACGCGCGAGCAGGCCATCGCCTACATGCTCGAAAAGACCGGCATGCCGGAAACCGACGTGGTCGCCGAGATCGAGCGCTACATCGTGATGCCCGGTCAGGCGCTGGCCTACAAGGTGGGCATGAATCACATTCTGGCGCTGCGCGATGAGGCGCAGGCTGCGCTCGGCGAGCAGTTCGACCTGCGCGCCTTCCACCGTCTGCTGCTGACCGGTGGTTCGATGCCGATGACCCTGGTGAGCGAGCGGGTCGGGCAGTGGGCCGAGCAGACAAAGGCGGGCAACTGAGACAGTCGGCAGGCGCAGGGGGCGAGCAAAGGGCCGAGCAAAGGGCCGAGCAAAGGGATTTTATTTGCGCAGGGAACGGGCTATACTTCTCCGTTCCCTGCGCCCAACAGGCGCGGCCTTTCCCAGCTCAGAAAGAGTCCCAAACACATGGTCAAGATCCGTCTGACCCGCGGTGGCGCCAAAAAGCGTCCCTTCTATCACGTCATCGTCACCGACAGCCGCAACAAGCGCGACGGTCGCGCCATCGAGCGTCTGGGTTACTACAACCCGATCGCTGCCGGTCAGGACAAGCGCGTCGAGATCGACACCGCACGCGTCGACCATTGGGTTGGCCAGGGCGCGCAGTTGACCGACAAGGTCGCCAACCTGGTCAAGCAGGCGCGTTCGCAGGCAGCTTCGGCCTGAGCCTGGGTCGGGCTTTGCGCCCGACACTGAGCGGCCTGCCTGTTCGTCCCGGTCATGGCCTTGCCCACTGAACCCCAAGCCGCACGTGGCGACCGTCCGGTGCTGCTCGGGCGCATCGTGGGCGCCCATGGCATCAAGGGCCAGTTGCAGTTGCAATCGTGGACCGATCCGCCGGAGGCCATTCTCGGCTACCGCCCGTGGCTGCTGTGCCACAACGGCTCGGAGCGCACGGTCACCAGCTTCCGCTCCAGGATGACCGACAAGGGGCTGCTGATCAGCCTTCCGGATATCGAGGATCGGACCCAGGCCGAGGCCCTGAAAGGTGCCGAAGTGCGGGTGCTGCGCTCGCAACTGCCGCCGCCGGCGCCGGGCGAATACTACTGGGTCGATCTTGAGGGGCTGCTGGTCAGGACGGTGGAGGGCGTCGAACTCGGACGGGTCGAGCGCGTCCTGCCGACCGGCGCCAACGATGTGCTCGAAGTGCACGGCGACCGGCTGCGTTTTCTGCCTTTCGTGATTGGCGAGTACGTCAAATCGGTGGACATCGATGACGGCCTGATCGTGATCGATTGGGACCCGGAATTCTGAATCGCGCCGTGCGCATCGACGTCGTCAGCCTGTTCCCCGAATTCATCCGACAATGTGCCGCGCTGGGCGTGGTCGGCCGTGCCGGCGAGCGCGGTCTGATCGAGGTGGAAACCTGGAATCCGCGCGACTTTGCCACCGGCAACTATCGGCGGGTCGATGACCGACCGTTTGGCGGCGGGCCGGGCATGGTGATGACCATCGACCCGCTGCGCGCCTGCCTCGCCGCAGTCCGCGAAGCCAACAGCGGTCCGGCTCCGGTGGTCTATCTCAGCCCCCAGGGCGAGCGCCTCACCCAGGGCGTCGTGCGTCGGTTGGCGGCACTGCCGGCGATGATTCTGCTCTGCGGCCGCTACGAGGGCGTCGATGAACGCCTGCTGGCGGCCGAGGTGGACGAAGAAATCTCGATCGGCGACTACGTGCTGTCGGGCGGCGAACTGGCCGCAGCCGTGGTCATCGACGCCGTTGGCCGTTTGCAAGAGGGCGCGCTCGGGCACGCCGACTCGGCAAGCCAGGACAGCTTCGAGGACGGCCTGCTGGATTGCCCGCACTACACCCGACCGGATCGGCACGCGCTGGGCGATGTGCCCTCGGTGCTGATGAGCGGCGATCATGCGGCCATCGCGGCGTGGCGGCGGCAGCAGGCGCTCGGCCGCACCTGGCTGCGTCGCCCGGATCTTCTGTCCCGTCTGTCGCTTGACCGGGCCGACCGCGCACTGCTGGACGGTTTCATCAGCGAATGGCGGCGAAACCCGCCAGCGGCCGATTGACAGACTGGCGCACGGCTTTAATTTCGGACTATAATTGCCGACTTGGCTGGGTCCAAGGCCCACCGTCGCGGCCCGTCGAGGGCAGACTTGCCAGTCGGACTTGCCAGTCCAATCGTTCGAAACAATCCGTCCCAGACCGGTTTCCTGCCGAGACCGACGCATCCATTGGTGCCACCATGAGCAATCTCAACAAATCCATCATTGCCGAATTCGAAGCCGAGCAGATGCAGCGCGTGCTGCCTGCCTTTGGTCCGGGCGACACCGTGATCGTCAACGTCAAGGTGAAGGAAGGCAATCGCGAGCGGGTCCAGGCGTTCGAGGGCGTGGTCATCGCCAAGCGCAATCGCGGCCTGAATTCTGCGTTCACGGTTCGCAAGATTTCCCACGGCTTCGGCGTCGAGCGCGTGTTCCAGAGCTACAGCCAGGTGATCGACTCGGTCGAAGTCAAGCGCCGCGGCAAGGTCCGCGCCGGCAAGCTGTACTACCTTCGCGATCTGGAAGGCAAGAAGGCGCGCATCCGGGAAGACCTCAACTACCGCGCGCCTGCGGAGAAGTAATCGGCGCAGTCCGGCCGCGCATTCCGCAGCCTGTCGCCCCGCCAAACGGCCGCCCACGAGGCGGCCGTTTGCGTTTGGCGCCTCAGCGCAGGCGGGAGCGCCGCTGTCTGTCGGCCGAACGGTCAGCGCAGTCAAGACCGGGCTAGCGGGGGCAGCGGCCCCGGCTGCCATGCGGTGCGGTCTGGCCCCGCGCGGTGCCGTGATCATGCTGCGCTGTCGAGCCTCGGGCTGGGCCGCGCAGCCTTGAAACCGGCGTTCGCGCGCCCATCTTGACTGCATCCCGTAGACACCCCGGAGACGCCATGGCCGCTGTCCAGCCCGAGACCCACGACTTTCAGGCCGAAGTGCAGCAGGTGCTGCAACTGGTCATCCACTCGCTGTATTCCAATCGCGACATCTTCCTGCGCGAGCTGATCTCCAACGCTTCCGACGCCTGCGACAAGCTGCGATTCCAGGCGCTGCAGGACAGCACGCTGTTGGCCGACCAGCCTGATCTGCATATCGAAATCGAGGCCGACGCCGAGGCACGGACCCTGACCGTACGCGATACCGGCGTGGGCATGAGCCGCGAGGAACTGCTGGAGAATCTGGGTACCATCGCCCGATCCGGCACCAAGCGCTTTCTTGAAGCGCTCAGCGAAGGCCAGAAGGCCGATGCCAGCCTCATCGGCCAGTTCGGTGTGGGTTTCTATTCGGCATTCATTGTCGCGGATCAGGTGTCGGTGATCAGCCGCCGCGCAGGCGACGCACAGGCCTGGATCTGGCGCTCGAGCGGCGACGGCCAGTTCACCGTCGCCCCCGGGCCCGACGACGCGCCGCGCGGCACCGCAGTGCAGTTGCATCTTCGCGAGGGCGAGGACGCCTATCTCGACGACTGGAAACTGCGCTCCCTGGTGCGCACCTATTCCGACCATATCGGGTTTCCGATCCGCATGCACAAGGCGGCCGGCGACGATGCGCCGGACAAGGACTGGGAAACCGTCAATCACAGCTCGGCCCTGTGGACCCTGCCGAAAAGCGAAATCAGCGACGACGACTATCAGGCGTTCTACAAGCATGTCGCTCACGACTTCGGCGACGCGCTGGCCTGGACTCACAACCGGGTGGAAGGCAACCAGAACTTCACTTCCCTGCTGTACATCCCGGCCAAGGCGCCGTTCGATTTTCAGTACGGTCGCGATGAGCGCAAGGGGCTGAAGCTCTACATCAAGCGGGTGTTCATCACCGATGCATCCGAGTCGATGCTGCCCGGCTACCTGCGCTTCGTGCGCGGCGTACTGGATTCCGATGACCTGCCGCTCAACGTGAGCCGCGAGACGCTGCAAAACAACCGGCAGGTGGAGCGCATCAAGGGCGCGCTGACCAAGCGCGTGCTGGATCTGCTCGATCGCACCGCCAGCGAGGACCGGAGCAGGTACGACACCTTCTGGCGCGAGTTCGGCAACGTGCTCAAGGAGGGCGTGTCGGAAGACTTCGCCAACCGCGAGCGGGTGCTGAAACTGCTGCGCTACCCTTCGACGCGCAGCGCAAGCGCAGACCAGTGGGTGTCGCTGGACGACTATCTGTCCCGCGTGGTCGACGGCCAGGACGAGATCTACTATCTCACCGCCGACAGCTGGAATGCGGCCGCCAACAGCCCGCAGCTGGAGGCGCTGAAGGCGCGTGGCGTCGAGGTGCTGCTGATGCACGAGCGGATCGACGAGTGGCTGGCCGGCTACCTGAGCGAATACCAGGGCAAGCGATTGCGCAACGTCGCCAAGGGCGAGTTCGATCTGACCAAGCTGGGTGATCCCGCCGACAAGGCCGAGCGCGAGCAAAGCGCCAAGGACGCCGAGCCGGTGCTGGCCAGACTCAAGGCCCTGTTGGGCGACGCCGTCAAGGACGTGCGGGTGTCGGACCGGCTGACCGATTCCGCCGCCTGTCTGGTACTGGAAGAGCATGACATGGCCCTGCACATGCAGCGCCTGCTGCAACAGGCCGGCCAGGACGCCCCGGCGGCCAAGCCCAATCTCGAGATCAATCCGGGCCATGCGCTGGTGCGGCGCCTGGCCGATGAAGGCGATGAAGCGCGTGCCGCCGATCTGGGCTGGCTGCTGTTCGAGCAGGCGCAGCTGGCCGGCGGTGGCGGGCTGGATGACCCGGCCCGCTTCAACGCCCGTATCAACCGGCTGCTGGTCGGCTGACCGTGCCGGTCACAGACCCGCCGGGCAGCCCGACCGAGCTCGGCGTTCGCCTCGATGTCTGGCTGTGGGCGGCGCGGATGTTCAAGACCCGGGCGCTGGCCAAGCAGGCCATCGAGACCGGCAAGATCGAGGTCAATGCCACGGCGGTCGGCAAGCCTGCCAAGCTGATCCGGATAGGCGACAGTCTGCGGGTTCGGCGCGGCGAAGAGTGCTTCGAGGTCGAGGTGACCGGGCTGAGCGAAAAGCGCGGCTCGGCCAGCGTCGCGCAAACACTGCTCAGCGAAACCGAGGCCAGCCGCGTCGCGCGCGAGGCGGAGCGCGCCCGTCGCAGCGCGCAGCGCAGCGGGTATCGGGCACCCGAGACGAAGCCCGACAAGCGCGCGCGTCGGCTGATCCGGGCCCTGGGCGACATCGACGCCCTGTAGCCGGCCGCCCCGCTTCGCGACCGCCCCGAGCCGCGCCTGGTTTCCGGAAATGCTTCGCAGCTGCGCGGCCATTAGAATAGCGATCCCCCACCCGAGCCGCATGCCCGCGATCAAGCGGCTCGGGTGGCCTTGCCGCAAATTGGCGCGCCATCCGGTGCGCCGCACTCCGAACTGCTTCTGGAAATTCGATGATGGATCACAGTGATTGCCTGATTCCAACGCGCTGCATGCTGGCGACCGCCTTGGGCCGGGCGCCGTGACCGGGCCGGACCAGCCCATGGACATCGGGTCGAACGACGAGTCGCTGCTGGCACAGGTGCGCGCCGCGCTTTCGCTGCTCGAACGCCTCGCCGACGACGCCGCGTTGAGGGAACGGCTGCCGGGCGAGGAGCGCGAGCGATTGCATCGTTGCGTCGGCCGGATATTCAGCCCGGATCCGGTGCAGCGCCGCAAGCAGCGCCGGGCGGCCGCGCGCGAGCGCAACAAGGCCAGGATTCAGAGCGAGGAGGCGATTCTCAACGAAACCGGCATCCGCGCACTGCGACGCAAGCCGATATTCACCACGCCCAACGTGTTTCCGCCTGCCGGGCCTGCGCCGCATGGCGCCGATGACGACGAGCCGGATCGGCGCGAGGCGCTTGAACCGCAGCACTGCTATGTGTGCAAGGAAAAGTACACGCGCATCCACCACTTCTACGATCAGTTGTGCCCGAGCTGCGCCGAGTTCAATTTTCAAAAGCGCGGCGAGCTGGCCGACCTGCGCGGCCGGGTGGCGCTGCTGACCGGCGGGCGGGTCAAGATCGGCTACCAGGCAGGCCTGAAGCTGCTGCGCGCGGGCGCGCAGCTGATCGTCACCACGCGCTTTCCGCGCGATTCGGCCGAGCGCTATGCCCAGGAGCCCGATTTCGAGCAATGGCAGGACCGGCTGGAAATCTTCGGGCTGGACCTGCGCCACACGCCGAGCGTGGAGGCGTTCTGCCAACAGTTGCTGGACAGCCGGTCGCGGCTCGATTTCATCATCAACAATGCCTGCCAGACGGTGCGCCGGCCGCCTGAATTCTATGCGCACATGATGGCCGGCGAGACCGCGCTGCGCGAGGCGCCCGAGCGCGTCCGCCGGTTGCTGGGCAGCTACCGGGGCATGGACGCCGAGCGACTGCGGGCCGAGAGCGCGACGGCCACGGCGGTTTCCGCCGGGCGGCGGGGGCAGGTTCTCGGGTCTGCGGAGCTGTCGCAGATTCCGCTCCTGCCGGAAGAGTTTCTGGCGCAGTCCCATCTGTTTCCCGAGGGGCGGCTCGATCAGGACCTGCAGCAGGTCGATTTGCGTGGCCGCAACTCCTGGCGCCTGCAGATGGCCGAAGTGCCGTCGGTGGAATTGCTGGAAGTGCAGCTGGTGAACGCGATCGCGCCCTTCATCATCAACGCCCGTCTGAAGCCGCTGATGTTGCGCACGCCAGAGCGCGACAAGCACATCGTCAACGTCTCGGCCGTGGAAGGCCAGTTCTACCGGAATTTCAAGACCACCCGCCACCCGCACACCAATATGGCCAAGGCCGCGCTCAACATGATGACGCGCACCGCCGCGACCGATTACCACAACGACGGCATTCACATGAACAGCGTCGATACCGGCTGGGTGACCGACGAAGACCCGGCCGAAATCGCCGCCCGCAAGATTCTGCAAGAGCGTTTCCATCCACCGTTGGATATCGTCGACGGCGCCGCGCGCATCGTCGATCCGATCATCGCCGGCATCAATACCGGGGAGCACGTCTGGGGCCGGTTTCTCAAGGACTACCGACCCACCGATTGGTGAAGCGTGGCCTGCAGCCGGCGCGTCCTCATTGGTCGGTCGGTTGGTCGGCGTAAACCGGCAACTCCGGGTTGCGGCGGAACTCGAAGATCAGATGGGTTTCGATATGCGCCACTTCCGGGCGTTCGGTGAAGGCGCTCAGGGCGAAATCGCGGAGGGCGAAGTCGCGCAGGTGATCGCTGTCGCGCACGCCGACGTGGACGAGGTAATCGTCGGCCCCGGCGACGTGATAGAAGGCCATCACCTCGGGCAGGGTCATCAGGTGCTGGTGAAAGGTCTCCAGCAGTTCGCGCGAGTGGCGGGTGAGATGGCGCCCGGCATTGCGCCAGGTCTGCTCCGGCTGTCTGTCGGCATCGCGCATGTCGATGATCTGTGGTTGAATCTGTCGCAGGCGCTCGACGCTACCCGCCACCTGATCGCCGACGCGGCGTGAGCCGGCAGCCGTTGGGCCAGTTGGCGGCGGGCCGGCAGCAGAGGCTCGAATCGGTGGCCGAAGCCCCAACCGAAGCGGGCCGTGGCTTACGATAGGCGACATGAGCACGCTATCGATGTCTGCACAGCATCCAGGCCGAATGCATCGGCCATCGCAAGTCGGACTTTCCGACGATGGGCCGGAAGGTCCGCTTCCCGGTGCCGCCGATTCCGGGTGCAGACGCCACCGCCATTGGCCGTTGAAGGTCTTGGCGTGCGTTCTGGCCCTGTCGATGTCGTGCGCTGCCCTGGCCGGCAAACCCGCGCCCGACGCGCTGGCCGAGGCCGGCCAGCGGGAGATCGTCGCGCTGCATGACTTCTTCCAGGCCTGGTATCGCGGCACGGCTGACGATCGGGATTTCCGGCAATTCGAGGCAGCGCTGGCCGATGATTTCGTCATCGTCGTGCCCGACGCCCGCATTCTCCAGCGCGAAGCGATCATCGATGCGGTGCGCGGGCAGCGCGCGTCGGATCCCGGCATCGTCGTCGAGATCCGCAACGTGCGCGCCCACCGCAGCGACAGCGACAGTGCCGTGTTCACCTACGAAGAGTGGCAGATGCGCACCGGCGAACCGCCGCGCGGACTGTTGAGCACCGTGGTGTTCGCGCTCGACCCGAATGCCCGCGGTGGCCTGCGCTGGCTGCACGTGCACGAAACCTGGTTGCCGGCTGACGCAAATGCTGCGCGCTGACGATACCTCTACCACGATGATGCGATGGGAGCGTTTCCGGCGGATTCGGGAGATCAGTGCGCGATGCATGCCGTGCAGGGCCGCGCCGGGCGCGTGATGTCGTTCGCCTGGCGACACTAGCCGCGCCAAGGTTGAAGCAAGAGGGTTGACTTCGGAGAGTTGGCAGATGAGTACACCGCTTCGCGTTGTGTTGTCGGCTGCGGCGTTCGTGATGGTGTATCTGCTTTGCTTTCTGGCCTGGCTGATGGTTTCGCCGGGCGGGCTGAGCTGGTTGGCCGGGTTTCTTGGTCTGCTTGGCGGTGCGACCGCCACCGCGCTGGCTTGGCGGCATGCCGGGAGCGCGCCGGATTCGGCGTGGAAGATGGCGCTATATGGCGCAGCGCTGGTCGGTGCGATCGGCTTTGTCGGGGGATTTTTCGGGCCCATGATCTTCGCGCCCGACGCCAATCAGGGGCCGCTGCTTGGGCTGCTGATCACCGGTCCGGGAGGCGCGGTTCTCGGCGCGGTGGGTGGCCTGCTGTACGGGCTGGGTCGCGGACGGCGAGGCTGAGCAACGCCTGTCCGGACGGTGTGCCTTGGCAGGCGGCAACGGCATGGCGGCGGCAGACGACCGCCGTTCGGTCGATTGCCGGACGGCCGCCGGGGCGGACGGGGTCGGCTACAGCATGGCCCGCAAGCGGTACAGCGCTTCCAGCGCCTGTTTCGGCGTCAGCTCGTCCGGGTCGATGGCGGCCAGCGCTTCCAGGGCGGGCGACGGTCCGGCGAACAGCGGCATCTGCATCGGCTTGTCGAGCGCATCGGGCGCGAGGCTGCCGGCGTGCGAGCGGCTGCGCGCTTCGAGTTCGGCCAGGAAGCCACGGGCATTGGCCAGGGTGGGGCGGGGCAGGCCGGCCAGCGCGGCGACCTGCAGGCCGTAGCTGCGGTCGGCCGGTCCGGGTTTGACCGCGTGCATGAACACCAGCGCGTCGCCATGTTCGACGGCATCGAGGTGCACGTTGGCGATGCCGCTTTCGCCGCCGTCCTGATTGCCGCTGGCCAGCGCGGTGAGTTCGAAATAGTGGGTGGCGAACAGGGTCATGGCGCGGTTGACCTCGGCCAGATGCAGGGCGCAGGCCTGGGCCAGGGCCAGGCCGTCGTAGGTCGATGTGCCGCGGCCGATCTCGTCCATCAGCACCAGCGAATGCGGCGTTGCGTGGTGCAGGATATAGGCGGTTTCGCTCATTTCCACCATGAAGGTGGATTGGCCGCGCGCCAGGTCGTCGCCAGCGCCGATTCGGGTGAGGATGCGGTCTATTGGGCCGATTTCGGCGCGCGCGGCCGGCACGAAACTGCCGATGTGGGCGAGCAGCACGATCAACGCGTTCTGCCGCATGTAGGTGCTCTTGCCGCCCATGTTCGGGCCGGTGACGATCAGCATCCGGCGCGCCGGGCCAAGCACAAGGTCGTTGGGTTCGAACGGCTCGTCGCGGGCCGCTTCCACCACCGGGTGACGACCGCGCTCGATCAAGATGCCGGGCTCCGCCGATAGCGCAGGGCGCGACCAGTCGAGCGCTTCGGCGCGCTCGGCGAACGCCGCCAGCACATCGATCGCAGCCAACGCCGCAGCGCATTGCCTGAGCGGCTCCAGGCGTTGGCCGAGGGTGTCGAGCAATTCCTCGTAAAGCACTTTCTCCCGGCTGAGCGCACGCTCGCGCGCGGAGAGCACCTTGTCCTCGAAGTTCTTCAGCTCTTCGGTGATGTAGCGCTCGGCATTGGTGAGGGTTTGCCGGCGGGTGTAGTGGGTCGGCGCGCGTTGCGACTGGCCCTTGCTGATTTCGATGTAGTAACCGTGCACGCGGTTGTAGCCAAGCTTGAGCGTGGCGATGCCGGTGGCTTCGCGCTCGCGGGCTTCCATCTCGGTGAGGAAGCCGTCGGCCTGGGTGGAAAGCATGCGCAGTTCGTCGAGCTCGGCATCGAAGCCGTCGGCGATCACGCCACCGTCGGACAGTTTCAAGGCCGGCTGTGGCGCGATGGCACGGGCCAGCAGATCGGCGTTGCCGGCATGCTCGCCGAGCGAGTCGTGCAGTGAATCCAGCAGGGGGCTGCTGTTCAGCGCCGCGCGGCCGGCCGACTCCGACCCGAGCGGCGAAGTCCCCCGGTCGGACGGTCGCAGGAGACCGCGAATCGCGGGCAACTGCGCCAGGCCATCGCGCAGGGTGGACAGGTCGCGGGGCCGGGCCGAGCGCAGGGCGACGCGGGACAGGATGCGCTCGAGATCGCCGAGTGCGCGAAATCGCTCGCGCAAGGTATCCAAAACGTCCGATTCGATCAGGCTGGCTACCGCCTGGTGACGCCTGGCCAGGGTGTCGCGGTCGCGCAACGGCCGGTGCAGCCAGCGCCGCAGCAGGCGTCCTCCCATCGGAGAAATGGTCGAATCCAGTACGCCGAGCAGCGTGTGCCTGCGCTCGCCGTCGATCCGGGTATCGAGCTCCAGATGCCGCCGGCTGGCGGCATTGATGGCAATGGCCTCATCGGGCGTTTCCAGCAGGATCGACGTGAGGTGGGGCAGCTGTTGCTTCTGGGTTTCTTCCAGATAGCCCAGCAGGGCGCCGGCCGCAGCTATCGCCAAGGCGCGGCTCTCGATGCCGAATGCGTCGAGGTCGCGGGTGCCGAAATGGCGCAGCAGACGGCGTCGTCCGGCATCCTGGTCGAAATGCCATGGCGCACGGCGCCGGCTGCCACCGAGCGTGTTGAGCCAGGCCGGCCAAGCGTCTTCGTCGGGTATCAGGATTTCGGCCGGCTCCAGCCGTGCCAGTTCGGCGGCCAGGGCATCCTCGTCGTTCAGCTCCGAGACCAGAAACCGGCCGCCGGCCAGATCGACCCAGGCCAGGCCGAAGCCCTCCCGTCCGCGCGCGACTGCCGCCAGCAGCGCCTCGCGGCGGTCGTTGAGCAGCGCCTCGTCGGTCACCGTGCCCGGCGTGACGATGCGCACCACCTTGCGCTCCACCAGGCCCTTGCTGGCCGCCGGGTCGCCAATCTGCTCGCAGATCGCGACCGATTCGCCGAGCGCCACCAGGCGCGCCAGATAGCTTTCGCAGGCATGCACCGGCACGCCGGCCATGGGAATCGGCTGGCCGGCCGAGGCACCGCGCTGGGTAAGGGTTATGTCGAGCAGGCGTGCGGCCTTTCGGGCATCGTCGTAGAACAGCTCGTAGAAATCGCCCATCCGGAACAGCAGCAGCAAATCCGGGTGCTCCGCCTTGGCGGCGAAGAACTGCTTCATCAGCGGGGTGTGTTCGGGATCGGCGGCAGTCGACATAGGACTGCGATTCTACCGGCCCCGGCGGGCGGACCCGGAAACTGGCCGCCAGATTGTGCAAAGCGGCGCGCGGTGCTCTAAAGTTGAGCGCGCGCCGGGTGCGCGTGCTCCCTCCCTCCCCCAGTTTCGAGGTTTGCATGACAACGACCGAGTCTCCCCGCATCGCCATCATCGGCCTGGGCTACGTGGGCCTTCCGCTTGCGCTGGAGTTCGGTCGGCAGTTCGAAACGTTGGGCTTCGACATCAATCGGACGCGCGTGGCCGAGCTGCGCGCCGGCCACGACCGGACGGGTGAGGCGCAGGCCGACGAACTGGCCAATGCCCCTCAATTGAGCTTCAGCTCCGACCCAGCCGATCTGCTCGGCTGCTCGATCTACATCGTCACCGTGCCGACGCCGATTGACGCCGACAAGCGGCCCGACTTCAGCCCGCTGATTTCCGCCAGCCGTACCGTGGGCGGCGTGCTGCGCAAGGGCGATCTGGTGATCTACGAGTCCACGGTCTATCCCGGCGCTACCGAGGAAGTGTGCGTGCCGGAGCTGGAGCGGGTGTCCGGGCTGCGTTTCAATGCCGACTTTGCGGTCGGCTACAGCCCGGAGCGGATCAACCCCGGCGACCGCCAGCATCGCCTGACCACGATTCCAAAAGTGACTTCAGGCTCGACGCCCGAGGCGGCCGAACTGGTCGACACGCTTTACCGTCGGATCATCACCGCCGGTACTCACCGGGCACCCAGCATCAAGGTGGCCGAAGCCGCCAAGGTGATCGAAAACACCCAGCGCGACGCCAATATCGCGCTGATAAACGAGTTTGCGCTGATTTTTCACCGGCTCGGCATCGACACCCAGGAAGTGCTGGAAGCGGCCGGCACCAAATGGAATTTTCTGCCTTTCCGACCTGGGCTGGTCGGCGGTCACTGCATCGGAGTCGACCCGTACTATCTGATCCAGAAGGCCCAGTCGGCTGGCTACTACCCGGATATCCTGCTCGCCTGCCGACGGATCAACGACGCGATGGGCCAGCATGTCGCCGCAGAAGTGATCAAGCTGATGATTCATCGCGGACACACGATCAAGGGCAGTCGGGTGCTGGTGCTGGGCCTGACCTTCAAGGAAAACTGTCCGGACCTGCGCAATACCCGGGTGGTCGATCTGGTCCACGAGTTCGAGAGTTTCGGCGTCGAGGTCGATGTCCACGATCCCTGGGTCGATGCCGAGGAGGCTCGCCGCGAGTACGGTCTGGAGGTGCTGCCCGAGCTGTCCAAGGGCGACTACGACGGCATCGTGGTGGCGGTCGCCCACCGGCAGTTCAGCGAACTCGGCGCGGCGGGAATGCGCGCCCTGGCCAACGGCCGCGCAGTGATCTACGACATCAAGGGCTTGCTGCCCAGGGACGCCGTCGACGGCCGGCTTTGAACCCACCTGCCGACATCAGGAAACATCCCATGACACCGCCCGAAGCCGCGACCGAGTTCGATGATGCCGCGTTGGACGCACTGGCCGCCCGGGTGGGCGATGCGCTGCGCGCCAATCACCTGATGCTGGTGACCGCCGAGAGCTGCACTGGCGGCTGGATCGCCAAGGTGATCACCGATACGCCAGGCTGTTCGGCGTGGTTCGACTGCGGCATGGCGGCTTACAGCTACGAGGCCAAGCAGGGGCTGCTCGGCGTTCGCCCGGAGACCCTGATGGAATGCGGTGCGGTCAGCGAGGAAACCGCCATCGAGATGGTCTCGGGTGCGTTGATCCACTCCGGCGCCAGCGTCGCGGTGGCGGTGACCGGGATCGCCGGGCCGGGCGGCGGCACGCCGGACAAGCCGGTGGGCACCGTCTGGATCGCCTGGAAGCGGCGCGGTGGCTACCCGCGCGCCAAGGTTTTCGCGTTTCCTGGCGGTCGTGAGGAAGTCCGCAGACGCACGGTTGCCACTGCGCTCAGTGGACTGCTGGCGATCGCAGCCTCCGGTTGAGACGATGCCGGGGGCTTACCCGCAGATGCGGGTTTTTCCTACCCGCACGCGGGCCTGTCGACGGCGGCTTCGCGCAGCCCTGTGGGATACTGTCGATCTCCGTGGCGGTTCGATTCTCCGACTCCGGCAGTCTCAGCCGTTGAGAACGCGGCCCCTCACACTTGTGCCCAATCCGAATTCCACGAGGTAGCAGAATGGACGAAAACAGAAAACGCGCGCTGTCCGCAGCCCTGGGCCAGATCGAGAAACAATTCGGCAAGGGTGCCGTGATGCGCATGGGTGACCGCAGCGCCGAGCCGGCCGAGGTCTACGGCACCGGTTCGCTGATGCTGGACATCGCGCTGGGTATCGGTGGTCTGCCGCGTGGCCGGGTCATCGAAATCTACGGCCCGGAGTCCTCCGGCAAGACCACCCTGACCCTGCAGGTCATCGCCGAGTGCCAGAAAGTGGGTGGCACCGCCGCGTTCGTCGACGCCGAGCACGCGCTCGATCCGATCTACGCGCAGAAGCTGGGCGTCAAGGTCGAGGATCTGCTGGTCAGCCAGCCCGATACCGGCGAGCAGGCCCTGGAAATCACCGACATGCTGGTCCGTTCCGGCGGCGTGGATGTGGTGGTCATCGACTCGGTGGCCGCGCTGACGCCGCGCGCGGAGATCGAGGGCGAGATGGGCGAGTTGCAGGTCGGCCTTCAGGCCCGGCTGATGAGTCAGGCGCTGCGCAAGCTTACCGGCAACATCAAGCGCAGCAATTGCATGGTCATCTTCATCAACCAGTTGCGCATGAAGATCGGCATGATGATGCCTGGCCAGAACCCGGAGACCACCACCGGCGGCAATGCGCTCAAGTTCTACGCGTCGGTGCGCCTGGATATTCGCCGGATCGGCGCGATCAAGAAGGGCGACGAGATCATCGGCAACCAAACCAAGATCAAGGTGGCGAAAAACAAGATGGCGCCACCGTTCAAGGTCATCGTCACGGAAATCCTGTACGGCGAGGGCATCTCGCGTGAGGGCGAATTGATCGACATGGGCGTGGCCGCCAAGCTGGTGGAGAAATCCGGCGCCTGGTACAGCTACGGCGAAGAACGAATCGGCCAGGGCAAGGAAAATGCGCGCCAGTGGCTGAAGGACAACCCGGCCGCAGCCGCCGAGCTGGAAGCCAAGCTGCGCGAGAAGTTCGTACCTCAGCTGGAGATCGGGCCTGCCGAAACCGATGAGGTCGAGGCCTGAGTTGTCCGATGACCGGCCCCGTCGCCGGCCTGCCAAGCCGGCGGCAGATGCCTACCAGCAGGCGCTCGGCCTGCTGGTGCGGCGCGAGCGCTCGCGCGCCGAGTTGAGCCGCAAGCTGCGTGAGCGCGGCGTCGATCCGGCCGAAGCGGATGCGACCATCGACCGGCTGTCCGGTCAGGGTTACCAGGACGACGACCGTTTCGCGGGCGCCTTGGCCCGGACCCGCGCAGCGGCCGGCTACGGGCCGCAGCGGATCCGCATGGAGCTCAATCAGCACGGAATTCGAGGTCAGGCGCAGGACGCTGCGCTGGACACCTGCGAAGTCGATTGGTCGGCTTCGGCGCTCGATCTGCTGACCCGGCGCTACAGCCCGGCCCAACTCGATGACCGCGCGGTACGGCACAAGGCGCTCGCCCTGCTGCTTCGTCGCGGATTCGATCAGGAAACCGCGTACGCCGCGATCGATTCGCTTCGACGCGGGGGCTAGCAATCTTTCCGGCCTTGGCGCTCGATTTTCCCCGGCGAACCGTCGCATCCGGCTGGTCCGGAAATCGTTGCCGCCGGGTAGTCGATAAGGCGTGTCGGTGTCCGGCGTCCGCCTGCGGTTACGGCGCGCGGGTTGCGTCCCTGTTACTCTTTGCCTCCCGATCGGCGCCGCTGGCCTGTCCTGTTCCTTGTCTGCACTTTGACGGGGGACGCGGCTGGCTGCCCGGAGCACCGTCTCGTTCCGACAGAATTCGTATCCTGCTAGTCAAACCGGCCCAATGAAAACCAGCAACCAGATTCGCGCGGATTTTCTCGACTATTTCCGACGCAACGGCCACGAAGTGGTCGCTTCGAGTTCCCTCGTGCCGGGCAACGACCCGACCCTGCTGTTCACCAATGCCGGCATGGTGCAGTTCAAGGATGTGTTTCTCGGTGCCGAAAAGCGATCGTATGTGCGAGCGGTAACGTCGCAGCGCTGCGTGCGTGCCGGCGGCAAGCACAACGATCTCGACCAGGTCGGTTACACCGCGCGTCATCACACGTTTTTCGAGATGCTGGGCAACTTCAGCTTCGGCGACTACTTCAAGCGCGATGCCATCCGGTTCGCCTGGGAGCTGTTGACTGAAGTCTGGGGAATCCCGGCCGACAAGCTCCTGGTCACCATCTACCATACCGACGACGAAGCCTTCGATCTCTGGCATCGGCAGATCGGGCTGCCGGTCGAGCGGATCATCCGGATTGGAGACAACAAGGGCGCGCCCTATGCCAGCGACAACTTCTGGCAGATGGCTGATACCGGCCCGTGCGGCCCGTGCACCGAAATTTTCTACGATCACGGCCCGCACATTGCCGGAGGCCCGCCCGGATCGCCGGACGAAGATGGCGATCGGTTCATCGAAATCTGGAATCTGGTGTTCATGCAGTTCGACCGGCAGTCCGACGGCAGCCTGTTGCCGCTGCCGGCACCCTGCGTTGACACCGGCATGGGTCTTGAGCGCCTGGCAGCCGTGCTCCAGCATGTCCATTCGAACTACGAGATCGATCTGTTCTCCTATCTCATCAAGGCCGCCGCGCGGATCGCCGGCAGCGAGGACCTCGACAACAAGTCGCTGCGGGTGATCGCCGATCACATTCGCGCCTGCGCCTTTCTGATCGTCGATGGCGTACTGCCGTCGAACGAAGGCCGCGGCTATGTGCTGCGTCGGATCATCCGGCGAGCGGTCAGGCACATCTGGAAGCTCGGTGCGCTCGCTTCGGAGGGTGCATTCTGGAAAATGGTGTCACCCCTGGTCGCGCAGATGGGCGAGGCCTATCCCGAACTGGCACGCGGCCAGGCCCGGGTGGAACAGGTCATCAAGTCCGAAGAGGCCGCTTTCGCCCAGACACTGGATGCCGGAATGCAGCGGCTCGGCGGACTGCTCGACAAGTCCGGCGACGTGCTGGACGGCGAGGCGTTGTTCCAGCTCCACGATACGTTCGGCTGTCCGCCGGATCTGATCCTCGACATCCTGCGCGAGCGCGGGGCGACGCTGGCTGACGACGCCATGACCGTCTACCAGCGATCGATGAACGAACAGCGTGAGCGTGCGCGTTCGGCGAGCCGGTTCACCGGGGGCAGCAGCCTGCCGGGCGAATGGGTTGCCCGGCTGGAGCCAACCCGGTTCGAGGGCTACGACGCGCTCGCCTCGAGCGGCTGCCGGGTGGTGGTACTGATGAAAAACGGCGCGCCGGTCGAGTCGCTGATCGCTGGTGATGAGGGCGCAGTGATCCTCGATCGCACGCCGTTCTACGCCGAGTCCGGTGGACAGGTCGGCGATGTGGGGCAGCTGTGCGGCGAGTCGGCGCGCTTCGAGGTTTCTGACACCCAGAAAGTCTCTGCGGTATTTCACGGCCATTTCGGGCGGCTGCTGGAGGGCGCGATTGCGCTTGGCGATCTGCTCGATGCGCGAGTGGAAGGCGATTGCCGGGCGGCGACTGTCCTCAACCACTCCGCCACCCATCTGCTGCACGCGGCCCTGCGAGCGCAACTGGGCGAGCACGTTCAGCAGAAGGGCTCGCTGGTGGCGCCGGATCGGCTGCGGTTCGATTTTTCGCATTTCGAGCCGATCCGGCGCGAGCAGCTGGCGCGCATCGAAGAAATGGTGAATGCGGAAATCCGTCGCAACGAACAGGCCGAAGTGCACCAGATGTCGATGCAGGAAGCGCTCGATTTTGGCGCGCTGGCCCTGTTCGGCGAAAAATACGGCGAGCGGGTGCGTGTGCTGCGCATGGGCTCGTTCTCGACCGAGCTTTGCGGCGGTACCCATGTGCGCCGCACCGGCGATATCGGCGTATTCAAGATCGTGTCCGAGAGCGGCATCTCGGCAGGCGTGAGGCGTATCGAAGCGGTTACCGGCCAGCGGGCGCTGGACCATATTGCCGACCAAGAGCGCGCGCTGGATCAGGTCGCCAGCCTGCTTGGTGCCGGCCGCAGCGATGCTGCCGAGCGGCTGGCCCAACTCATCGAGCGGCAGAAGAAGCTGGAGCGCGAACTGGAAGCGTTCAGGGCGCGGGCGACTGCCGGAGCCAGTGCCGATCTGGCCGCCGAAGCGACCGATGTCGACGGGATCAAAGTGATCGCCGCTCGGGTGGAGGGCATGGCCGCTAAAGATCTGCGCGAGGCGGTCGATAACCTCAAGAACCGGCTCGGTGACGCGGTAATCATTCTCGCCGCTGTAGTTGACGGCAAAGCGTCGCTGGTCTCGGGGGTCTCGGGTGTTGCGTTGAAGTCGATCAAAGCGGGCGACCTGCTTTCGCACGTCGCCGCGCAGATTGGCGGCAAGGGCGGCGGTCGCGCCGACCTCGCCCAGGGCGGCGGGCCCGATGGCCCGGCGCTGGCCGCCGCGCTTTCCGAGGTTGCCTCGTGGGTGTCTGAACGCGTGCAGTGAGACCAATGTCATTGCGTCCAGGTGTCCCGCTTGGCTACCATCCGGGCCAGGGGCGTGAAAAAGGGCGAACTGCCAAGCCGGCGGTTCGCGAAATCAAGGACACAACCCGGTTCAAGGATGCCCGGGCCAGGAGGATCGCGCTATGTTGATATTGACTCGCCGAGTTGGCGAAACCCTGATGATCGGTGACTCGGTGACCGTGACGGTGCTCGGGGTGAAGGGAAATCAGGTGCGGATAGGCATCACCGCTCCGAAAGACGTTGCAGTGCATCGTGAAGAGATCTACCAACGCATCCACCGGGGCGAATCGCCTCCGGCCGACAAGGGCACGCACGAACCGCCGGAGTGAGTGAGCGGTTCGTGGTTGCTCTGAGGTTGCTTTGCCGGTAATCTGCGTGGCTGCGTTGCAGTGCACACGTTTTGGAGAGATGCCCGAGTGGCTGAAGGGGCTCCCCTGCTAAGGGAGTATAGGGTTTATAGCCTTATCGAGGGTTCGAATCCCTCTCTCTCCGCCAGACACACGAAGGGGCCCCCAGCGGGCCCCTTCGTGTGTCTGGCTCCCTGCGATGCGCGTCGAACGGTTCGGTTGGACGGATGTTCCGTCGTTCCGCGCGGGCGGGACCGGCGTGGGTGGGTCAGGGCGAAGACCGTCCGCCATCATCGATCGAAAAGGCAGATTTGCTCGTTGACGCGGAGCGGGAGTCTGGCCATAATGTTGCGCTCAGCGCGCCCGTAGCTCAGTTGGATAGAGTACCAGGCTACGAACTTGGTGGTCGGGAGTTCGAATCTCTCCGGGCGCGCCATTTACAAGGAGAGGGCCGGCCAGGCGTCGGCCCTTTCGTTTTTCCGGTTTTCGTTGACGGCCTCGCGGTCGGGTTTTACCATTTGTACGATTCGAGATTGGCGCTGCATGGCCTCGGTCATCTCCGCCGGGGTATAGCTCAGCCTGGTAGAGCGCCAGCTTTGGGAGCTGGATGTCGTGGGTTCGAATCCCTCTGCCCCGACCAATCCCGCTGCCAGGGCGCGAAGGGTGGATATGCGCGCTGCGTCGGGCGCGGGTATCATGTCCGGCCGTTGCGCCCGTAGCTCAACCGGATAGAGCACCGGCCTTCTAAGCCGACGGTTACAGGTTCGAGTCCTGTCGGGCGCGCCACCCGCTCAGGGGTAAAGGCAGGCGGCGCTACAGGGAGGCGTGACCGGACAAAGCGTTTATGGTGGATGTAGCTCAGTTGGTTAGAGCACTGGATTGTGATTCCAGATGTCGCGGGTTCGAGTCCCGTCTTCCACCCCACTCACAGGATGCGGCACAATACCCCGCTTCCAAGGACATCCGCCAAGGCGGTTGAGGTTGTCAGGGGCCGTTAGCTCAATTGGTAGAGCAGCTGACTCTTAATCAGTAGGTTGAAGGTTCGAGTCCTTCACGGCCCACCATCCTCACCTTGAAAACACCCCATCCGACCTTGACAGGGCGAAAGTGGCGGAACTGGTAGACGCGCTGGATTTAGGTTCCAGTGGGGCAACCCGTGAGAGTTCGAGTCTCTCCTTTCGCACCATCGGCTTTCATGGTCGGCCGGATCGCCCGGAATCGGGCTTCGACTCAACAGCAGGTGCGATCGTGGCAGGAGAAAACATGCAGGTTTCAGTTGAAAGCGTCGGCGCGCTCGAGCGCAAGTTGACCGTGAGTGTTCCCACCGACCGACTCGACAGCGTGGTCAGCGCGAAGGTGGGCGAGTTGACCCGCACCGCACAGATCAAGGGCTTCCGTCGAGGCAAGGTGCCGCGTCGGGTGATCGAACAGCGCTATGGTCAACAGATTCGCAACGAAGCGATGTCCGACCTGCTCGGCAGCACTTTCGACCAGGCCCTGCGCGAGCAGAGCCTGCGTCCGGCCGGCGCGCCCAGCATCAAGACCGTGGACGATGCCGCCGAAGGCGAAATTCAGTACGTCGCCACCTTCGAGGTGCTTCCCGACTTCGGCGAAATCGATGTCTCCGATCTGGCGATCACCCGCTACACCTCGACCGTCGAAGACACCGACATCGACGCGATGATCGAAACCCTCCGGGCGCAGCGCCGCGGTTGGCGCAAGGTCGAGCGGCCGGCCGCCGAAGGCGATGCCGTGGCGATCGAGTCGCATTCGGTGATCGACGGTGTGCGCAAGCCGGCCGAAGGCGTCGAGCGCGGCGCGGTGATTCTCGGCGCCGAAGGCATGCTGCCCCAGGTTGGCGAAGCGCTGATCGGTAAGAGCGCCGGCGACGATGTCGAGATCGACACTGTGTACCCCGACAACTGGCGGGTTCAGGACGTGGCCGGCAAGTCGGCCCATATCAGCGTCCGCGTGGTCGGAGTCTCCGAACCGCACGTGCCCGAGGTCGACGCCGAGTTCATCGCCAGTTTCGGCATCGCCGAGGGCGACGTCGAACGTTTCCGCGCCGAAGTGCGTGCCAATCTCGAGCGCGAACTGAAGTCGGCGCTGCTGGCGCGTCTGCGCAACCAGGTCGCCGAGAAGATATTCGAGCGCTACGGCGAGCACGATCTGCCCAAAGGGATGATCGAGGCCGAGGCGAAAGAGCTTGCCCGGCGCACCCAGGCGCAGGCCGAGGAGCAGGGCCAGAAAGACATCGCGATTTCGCCGGAGGCGTTCCAGGCATCCGGTCGGCGCCGGGTTGCGGTGGGGCTGGTGCTTTCCGAGCTGGCCCGCCAGAAGAGCATCCGGCTCGATCCGCAGCGGGTGAATCAATCGCTGATGAGCATCGCCTCCACCTACGAGGAGCCGGAGCAGGTGGTCGAGCTGTATCGCTCCGATGAGCGGCTGCTGGAAGGTCTGCGGGCCAGCGTTCTCGAGGAACAGGTCATGGAGTGGATCGCCGATCACGCCACGGTTTCGGAAGAAGCGCTGCCGTTCAGCGACGCGATGCAGTCCTCACGTGCCGGCTGATACGGTATCCTGAACGATCAACGGCAGATGGAGCAGCGAATGAGCAGCACGACCTCGGGGCGTTTCGACACCCAGGCCCTGAATCTGGTGCCGATCGTGGTCGAGCAGACCGCGCGTGGCGAACGGTCCTACGACATCTATTCGCGTCTGCTCAAGGAGCGGGTGATTTTTCTCGTCGGCCCGGTCGAGGACCACGTCGCCAACGTGATCATCGCCCAGTTGTTGTTCCTGGAGGCCGATAACCCCGAGAAGGACATCAGCCTGTACATCAATTCTCCCGGCGGTCTGGTGACTGCCGGTCTGGCGATCTACGACACCATGCAGTTCGTTCGCCCCGACGTGAGCACCATCTGCGTGGGTCAGGCGGCCAGCATGGGAGCGTTGCTGCTGGCGGCCGGTGCCGCCGGTAAGCGCCACTCGCTGCCCAACTCACGGGTGATGATCCATCAGCCGCTGGGCGGCTTTCAGGGCCAGGCCAGCGATATCGACATTCACGCGCGAGAGATACTCACCATGCGCGATACGCTCAATCAGATACTGGCCAAGCACACCGGCCAGCCGATCGAGCAGATCGCCAAGGACACCGACCGCGACAACTTCAAGAATGCGATCCAGGCCCGGGAATACGGCCTGATCGACCACGTCCTCGATCGTCGCGGCGACGAGACCATCCAGCCCGGTTGATCGGGTCCGGAAAGCGGCCCCAGAGGCCGGTCACAGCTCCGAGCGGGGGTGAACGCATCCCCCTGCCGGGCTGTGCTATTCTCCGATCAGACCGACCCCAGAACAGGCAATGCCAGCATGTCCGATAGCCAGGGCCGATCCCCCGACAGCGGAAAAATTCTTTACTGCTCCTTCTGTGGCAAGAGCCAGCATGAAGTGCGCAAGCTCATCGCCGGGCCCAGCGTGTTCATCTGCGATGAATGCGTGGAACTGTGCAATGACATCATCCGCGAGGAGCTTGAGGAAAAAGCCCAGGCGGCGCGCAGCCACCTGCCCAAGCCGCGCGAGATCATGGATGTGCTCGACCAGTACGTCATCGGCCAGCGGCGGGCCAAAAAGACGCTTTCGGTGGCGGTTTACAACCACTACAAGCGCATGGAAAGCCGCCAGAAGAACGACGATGTCGAGCTGGCCAAATCCAATATCCTGCTGATCGGGCCGACCGGCTCGGGCAAGACGCTGCTGGCGGAGACGCTGGCGCGGCTGCTCAACGTCCCGTTCACCATCGCCGACGCAACCACGCTGACCGAGGCCGGCTACGTCGGTGAGGACGTGGAAAACATCATCCAGAAGCTGTTGCAGAACTGCGACTACGATGTCGAGAAGGCCCAGTCGGGCATCGTCTACATCGACGAGATCGACAAGATTTCCCGCAAGGCCGAGAATCCCTCGATCACCCGCGACGTGTCGGGCGAGGGCGTTCAGCAGGCGCTGCTCAAGCTGATCGAGGGAACGGTCGCCTCGGTGCCGCCTCAGGGTGGCCGCAAGCATCCCCAGCAGGAATTCCTGCAGGTCGATACCCGCAACATCCTGTTCATCTGCGGCGGCGCGTTCGCCGGGCTCGAGAAAGTCATCGAACAGCGCAGCACCGATGCCGGTGGCATCGGTTTCGGGGCCAAGGTGAAGAGCAAGACCCGAAAGACCGAGATCGGCAAGGTGCTGGCAGCGGTCGAGCCGGAGGACCTGATCAAGTTCGGGTTGATCCCGGAGTTCGTCGGTCGCCTGCCAGTCGTGGCCACGCTGGAGGAGCTTGATGAGGCGGCCTTGGTGCAGATCCTCACCGAGCCCAAGAACGCCGTTACCAAGCAGTTCAAGAAGCTGTTCGAGATGGAAGGCGTGGATCTGGAAATCCGCGCCGACGCCCTGGCGGCGATCGCTCAGAAGGCCCTCAAGCGAAAGACCGGCGCCCGCGGCCTGCGCACGATCCTGGAGGGCGTGCTGCTGGACACCATGTTCGAGCTTCCCTCGCTTGAGAATGTCAGCAAGGTCGTGGTCGACGACTCGGTGATCAGCAACCAGGCCGAGCCGTACCTGATCTATTCCGGCGTTCAGGCTCCGCCCAAGGCTGCGGCGGAGTAGCACAGCGCTACGCAAGTCACTGATCCTGATGCCCCGCAGCTTGCATCGCGCGGGGCGACTCGACTCTTGCTTGCATCCTGGCGGGAGAGCCCCCATAAACTAGGCTGGAGCGGCCCGCCCGGGCTGCCAAGGTTCGTTTGGAGCTCTACGATGGTCACCACTCCCCAGACGTCTATGACGCTGCCGGTTCTTCCGCTGCGCGATGTCGTGGTTTATCCCCACATGGTCATCCCGCTGTTCGTGGGTCGCGAAAAATCCATTCGTGCGCTCGATGCAGTCATCGAGGCGGACAAGCGCATCATTCTCGTTGCCCAGATCAGCCCCGATGTCGACGATCCGGGTGCCGACGATCTCTACCGCGTGGGCACGGTTGCCCAGGTGCTTCAGCTGCTCAAGCTCCCGGACGGCACCACCAAGGTGCTGGTCGAGGGCGAGCAACGCGTGGTGATCAGTCGTCTCCAGGACGAGGATGGCGCGCTGTCCGCGCGGGCCGAACTGGCGGCGACCGACTCGAAGGTCGAGGCGCGCGAACTGGAAGCCACTGCCCGGACCCTGCTCGGCCTGTTCGAGCAGTACGTCAAGATGAACCGGAAACTGCCGCCCGAGCTGCTGACCACGCTGTCTGGCATCGACGATCCGGACCGCCTTGCCGACACCATCGCCGCGCACCTGGGCGTGCGCCTTGCGGACAAGCAGAAACTGCTGGAGACGCTGGACACTGCGGCGCGTCTGGAACTGCTGATCGGCCTGGTCGACGGCGAACTCGACGTGCAGCAGATGGAGAAGCGGATCCGCGGGCGGGTCAAGTCGCAGATGGAGAAGAGTCAGCGGGAGTATTACCTCAACGAGCAGATGAAGGCGATCCAGCGCGAGCTGGGTGAGGGCGAGGATGCGCCGAACGAACTCGAGGAGCTGGCCAAGAAGATCGCCGAGGCCGGCATGCCCAAGGTGGTCGAAACCAAGGCCCGGGCCGAGCTCAACAAACTCAAGCAAATGCCGCCGATGTCGGCCGAGGCGACCGTGGTGCGCAACTACGTCGACTGGCTGGTCGGCGTCCCGTGGAAGAAGCGCTCCAAGGTCCGCAAGGATCTGCGCGCAGCCCAGGAAGTGCTGGATGCCGATCACTACGGTCTGGAAAAGGTGAAGGAGCGCATCCTCGAGTACCTGGCCGTGCAGACCCGGGTCAAGCAGATGAAGGGCCCGATTCTGTGCCTGGTCGGGCCTCCGGGCGTCGGCAAGACCTCGCTGGGCCAGAGCATCGCGCGTGCGACCAACCGCAAGTTCGTTCGGATGAGCCTCGGTGGCGTGCGCGACGAAGCGGAGATCCGCGGTCATCGGCGAACCTACATCGGCTCTATGCCGGGCCGCATCGTGCAGAACCTGAGCAAGATCGGTGCGCGCAATCCGCTGATGATGCTCGATGAGATCGACAAGATGAGCATGGACTTCCGCGGCGATCCGTCGTCGGCGCTGCTCGAAGTGCTCGATCCCGAGCAGAACCATACCTTCAACGACCATTACCTCGAGGTCGATCTGGATCTTTCCGAGGTGATGTTCGTCGCGACCGCCAATACGCTGAACATTCCGGGACCGCTGCTCGATCGGATGGAGGTGATCCGCATTCCGGGCTACACCGAGGAAGAGAAACTCAATATCGCCGAGCGTTACCTGGTGCCCAAGCAGATCAAGGCCAATGGTCTCGTTGCGGAGGAGCTGCGCATAACCGAAGGCGCGCTGCGCGACATCGTGCGTTATTACACGCGCGAGTCGGGCGTACGCAACCTGGAGCGGGAGATCGCCAAGATCTGCCGGAAGGTGGTCAAGGAGATTGCCCTGGCCGGCCCGCGCGCGTCCAAGGGCAAGGGCCGGGCCAAGCCAGTGCAGGTGAGTCCGAAGAATCTGTCGAAATACCTGGGCGTGCAGCGCTTCGATTTCGGCCGGGCCGAAAAGGCCAATGAGATCGGTCTGGTGACCGGCCTGGCCTGGACCGAAGTCGGCGGCGATCTACTGCAAATCGAAGCCACTTTGTTGCCGGGCAAGGGAACGCTCACGCTCACCGGAAAGCTGGGAGATGTGATGCAGGAGAGCGCAAAGGCGGCGCTGTCGGTGGTCCGTGCCCGCGCTCAGGCGCTGGGGCTGGATGCCGATTTCCACAAGTCGAACGATATTCACGTCCATGTGCCCGAGGGCGCCACGCCAAAGGACGGACCGAGTGCAGGCATCGCAATGGTGACCGCCCTGGTCTCGGTCCTGTCCCGGGTGCCGGTCCGCGCGAACGTCGCAATGACCGGAGAGATCACGCTTCGTGGCCGCGTTCTGCCGATTGGCGGATTGAAGGAAAAGCTGCTGGCAGCTTTGCGTGGCGGTATCGACACGGTAATCATCCCCGAGGAAAACCGGAAGGATCTCGTCGACTTGCCGAAGACTCTTGTCGAGAACCTTGAGATCATTCCGGTTCGGTGGATCGATCAGGTGCTGGACATCGCACTGGAGAGCGCGTTGACGCCGGGCTCGCAAAAGGAAGAGCTGCCGACGACGACGAAGGCTGCCGTCGCAACTGAAGACAGCGAAACCCCGGCACACCGACACTGAATCCGGCGAATTGTCAAGTGATCCGCCATGCCCTGCGGGGCATGGCGAGAGCCCGGAAAGGCGCATGATTACTGGCTGTTTCGTGTTGCGCCTTGCGCGGTGCGCTGGTATAAAACCCGCAGGCGCGCTGCATGTATCCTCTTCCATCGGCGTGACCCAGGTCGATCGTCCGTTGCCACTGTTCCAACGCGCAGCGGGTCGATTGAAAACGGGATTGCGGGGAAACCTTGCTCATAGGGAGTCACAGTAAATGAATAAATCTGAATTGATCGATGCCGTCGCCGCCGCCTCCGACCTGTCCAAAGCGGATTCCGGTCGTGCCATTGACGCATTCGTGGAAGTGGTCAAGAAGGCGCTCAAGAAGAACGACACCGTCACCATGGTGGGCTTCGGCACGTTCCAGGTGCGCAAGCGCGCAGCTCGCACCGGCCGCAATCCGCGCACCGGCGACACCATCAAGATCAAAGCCTCGAAAGTTCCAGGCTTCAAGGCTGGCAAAGGCCTCAAGGATGCTGTAAACTGACCAGCTTCGCCTGGGTGCTTAGCTCAGCGGTAGAGCATCGCCCTTACAAGGCGAGGGTCGGGGGTTCGAAACCCTCAGCACCCACCAGCATCCAGTCGGGTTGCCGGTTGCATGCGTCCGACGTTGTAGTTTTGCAGTAGCACGCTTTCGAGCGAACAGTTTCACGGCGCGGAGTGGTAGTTCAGTCGGTTAGAATACCGGCCTGTCACGCCGGGGGTCGCGGGTTCGAGTCCCGTCCACTCCGCCATTTACACCAAGGGCGCCTTTCAGGCGCCCTTGCCGTTTGTGAACCCGGGCGGTCCGTGACCGCCCTCCGGTGAAGGCCTGAACAAACATGCTTCAGAAACTTCGAGAGAAAACCACGGGCGGCTGGCTGGCTGGCGTCATCGTTGCCATTCTGGTCGTGCCGTTCGCATTTTTCGGCGTCAACAATTATTTCTCGTCGGCCGTGTCCAGTTATGTCGCCAAGGTTGGCGAGACGGAGATCACGCCCGATGCGTTCCGCGCCCGATTCGAGCAGTATCGTCAAAGCCAGCGACAGCAGCTGGGCGAACGCTACGACCCGCGGCAAGTGGATACACCGATCGCCCGACGCCAGCTGCTGGAGCAGATGGTCGACGAGGAGCTGTTGCTGCTGGCCTCGGAAAAAATGGGCCTGACGGTGACCGCTGGACAGATACGCGACGCCATCGCAGCCATTCCGGCGTTTCAGGTCGATGGTCGCTTCGACACGACGCAGTACCGGTTGCTGCTTGCTGCGCAGGGGATGACGCCGCGCGCGCTGGAGCGGGATATCAGTCGCGACATGCTGCTCCGTCAGCTGCCCGTTCAGTTGCTCGAAAGCGCGTTCATCACCGATGCCGAGCTCGATGACTTTCTTCGCTTGGCCGACCAGACCCGGGACATCGAGTATCTGGCCATCGAGCCGCCTGAACTGGGGTCCCAGAGCCCTGATTCGGAGGCATTGACGGCATGGTTTGAGGCCAACAGTGGACGCTATCGGAGCGAGGAGCAGGTCGCGATCGAATACGTCGAGCTGTCCAGCGACGATGTGCCGGCCGAGTCGACTGTCGATGAGGAGAGCCTGCGGCAACGCTTTGAGGAGCAGAAAAATCGTTACGTGGAGCCCGAGCAACGTCTCGCCTCGCATCTCCTGATCAAGCTGCCGGCCGATGCGGACGCATCGGTGGTTGCCAGTGCGCAGTCGCGGGCGATCGAGCTGGCTGAGCGGATTCGTTCCGGAGACGATTTTGCGGCGCTGGCAAGCGAGTTTTCCGAAGACCTGGGTTCCCGGGCAGCGGGTGGTGAGCTGGGTTGGATCGAGCCAGGGTTGATCGATGCCGAACTCGATGCCGCAGTATTCGCCGCTGAGCCGAATCAGGTCAGCGGCCCGGTGCGCAGCAACGAAGGCTGGCATCTGGTGTGGGTGTCGGAGGTGCGTGAGGGCAGCGCGGTGCCGTTCGAGCAGGTGCGCGCCGAGCTCGAGCAGGAGTACCTTGAAGGGGAGCGCGAACGTTCCTACAGCGAACTCTCGGGTCGCCTTGTCGATGCCAGCTATCGCGACCCGTCGTCGATTGCATCGGCTGCCGAGTCCTTGGGTCTGGAAGCGAAAGCCACCGAACTGTTCACGCGCGAAGGCGGTGAGGGTGTTGCCAGTCATCCTGAAGTGATTTCGACGGCCTTTTCGCGGCAACTCATCGAAGAAGGCTTGGCCAGCGATCCGATCGAACTCGGCAGTAACCGGATGGTTCTAGTTCGGGTCATCGATCACAAGCCATCGCAGACCTTGCCGCTGGACCAGGTCCGTGAGCGCGTCGAGAGCGATTTCCAGGCGCATCAGCTGGATGAGGCGGCGCGCAGCAAGGCAGATGCCTTGCTCGCGAAGGTCCAGGCGGGCGCAACCCTGACCGAAGTCGCGGACGAGGCCGGCGGCTCGCCCGAAGTGGCGCTGTCGCTCAGGCGTTTCGCAACCAGTCCCGACCCGGCAATCGTCGAAACCGCGTTTCGCCTGCCGATTCCTGGCGAGGGCAGACTCAGCTACGGGCTGGCCGAATTCGGTCCGGGCCGGTTTGCGCTCATCGCCCTGTCGGGCGCGACCAATGGAAATCCGGAAGCGCTTGATCCGGTCAGCCGCAACTCCGTGCGTCAGCAGCTCACTGGCCTGACTGGCGATCAGGAACTGCGCGCCTACCTTGCCGCCCTGCGCAAGACGATTCCGGTCACTATCGTCGAAGAGGCGCTCTGACCACAGTCGAGCGCCCATTCGGTTGTCGATCAGGCATCGGAAGGCTCGACACTGTCGAGCCTTTTTGTCGAACGGGAGTCCGCCAGACCTTGGCCGGTGTGGCTTATCGTGCTCGAACGGTTTCGGAACGCGGGCTGGCGCGACGTTTGCATCGCGCCACCGGCCTTGGGACGGCACCCCGGCCAGCCCAAAAGTTCGACGGGACGGGCGCGTCTGGGTGCGCCGCGCAAGTCGCCTTGAAGGTTTTCAACTGCCGTCGATGCCCGTCATGCCCAGGATGTTGTAGCCGGCATCGACATAGGTGACCTCGCCGGTCACCCCGGCCGCGAGATCCGAGCACAGAAATGCCGCGACATTGCCGACGTCCTCGATGGTGACCGTGCGTCGCAAGGGTGCGTGGCTCTCCACGTGACCGAGCATTTTCCGGAAGTTGGCGATGCCGGCAGCGGCAAGCGTCTTGATCGGACCGGCGGAAATGGCGTTGACCCGGGTGCCTTCCGGCCCGAGGTTGAGCGCCAGATAGCGCACGCTGGCTTCGAGCGACGCCTTGGCCACTCCCATCACGTTGTAGTTGGCGAGCGCGCGAGCCGCACCCAGATAGGTGAGCGTGAGGATGGCGCCATTGCGGCCCTTCATCATCGGCCGCGCGGCCTTGGCGAGTGCCGAGAGGCTGTAGCTGGAAATGTCGTGGGCGATGCGAAAATTCTCCCGGGTCAGTCCATCGAGATACCCGCCTTCGATGGCCTCGCGCGGCGCGAATCCGACCGAATGGATGAGGATGTCGAATCCATCCCAGTGCGTGCCCAGTGCCTCGAAGACGCTGTCGATCTGAGCGTCGTCGGCGACATCCAGCGGCAGCACGATGTTGGAGCCGCACTCGGCCGCCGCCGCTTCGACGCGGGACCTCAATTTGTCGTTCTGATAGGTGAAAGCCAGCTCGGCGCCCTCGCGGTGCATCGCCTCGGCGATGCCGCTGGCGATGGAGCGTTGGCTGGCGATGCCGACAATGAGGGCGCGCTTGCCTTTGAGAAATGCCACAGGTGTGTCTCCAGGTTGCGGTGGGATGTGACGACGGTCCGGGTCGAAAGCTTATGTCATTTGCCGGGTCCGTGCCGGCACGCTGGATCTCGGAGATCCGGCCCGATATCCGCCCCGAGCGCCATCAAGGCGCCAGTCGAAGCAGCTGTCCGGGCTTCAGTATGGTTCCGGGCTTAATGCCGTTCCAGGCCATGAGGTCGGCCAGAGCCAGTCCGTGCTGGCGGGCAATTTTCCACAGACTGTCGCCTGACTTCACTCGGTGTTCCAGCACCGGCGCGCGGGCCAGCGCAAGCAGATCGGCTGCCTGAGGCTGCGCGGTGGCCGCCACCAGCAGTTCGCGCGGACTCGAAGCGCGTACCCGGTCGCCGAGGTGGCCGCCATTGAGTCGTCTCAACGCTGCGGCATCGGTTCCCAGGGCGGTCGCCAGCTCGGGCAGCGCAAACTCGCCCGGCGGCAACACGAGGAGGGTCGGCGCTGCTCGCTCGATCGGTTTTGCGAAGTCCAGGCCGTGGCGTTCAGGGGATGCGATCAGGCAGGCCAGCGCCCGCAGCTTGGCGACATAGGCGTAGGTGATCGGCGCCAGGCCGGGTGGCAGTCGGCGTTCGGCGGAAATCTCGTCCGATCCGGCGGCACGCAGCGCAGCCAGCAGCCGGTGCTCGCCGGCGTTGTAGGCCATCGCGGCGGCCCGCCAGTCGCCGAAACGGCGGTACAGGTCGCCGAGATGTTCGATGGCGGCGACCGTCGACTGATGCACCGACAGCCGGCCATCGAAGCGCGAGTCGATGCGCAGGCCAAGCCCTCGTCCCGTGGACGGCATGAACTGCCAGAGGCCGACAGGGCCGCCCTGGCCCTTTGCCTCGGGTCGGTAGTTGCTTTCGATGAAAGGAATGAGCGCAAACTGCGTCGGCAGTCCTGCGGCTTCGACGCGATCCAGCACATGTCCAAGCAGATCTCCGGCCTTTATCAGGTGGTCGTCGATGCGCCGCGACGGGGCCCGATATCGCGTCACCCAAAGCGCGACGGCCTGCTCCTCGCCGCATGTCGGCTCGGCGAAGCCTGCCACCAATCGCTCGAACACGGTTTCGGCCGCTGGCCCGCCGAGGCCATCAGTGGTCTGCTGCTGTTGAGGAGTCCCATCCGGTGCGCGCGGCGAAGCTGAGGGTGTTCGTCGGGACAGTGCCGGGCTGTCAGCTGGTTCCGGCACCGACGGCACTGCGGCTGCCGGAGGCTCCGGTGCACTGCGCTGCGGCGGCGTCTGACAGGCGGCCAGCAGCAGGCAGAGGGCCGGTGTCAGGCCGAACCCGGCGGTCCGCAGACTCGGGCCGGTCATGCCTTGAATTCGTCCTTCCACGCGCGGATGGCCGCGAAGTTCTGGTCGTCGTCGCACGGCGGATGACCAAGTCGACGCTGCGCTGCCGCGCGAAGCGCTGGGGATTCGACCCGAAGGAACGGGTTGCAGGCGCGCTCGTTGGCGATCGTGCTGGGCAGCGTGATCCGTCCTTCCTGCCGAAGTCGCACCACTTCCAGCGCGCGTTCGCGCAGTTGGGGGTTGTCGGGATCGACCGCGAGGGCAAATGCGGCGTTGGCTTGGGTGTACTCGTGGGCGCAGCAGACCAGCGTCTCGTCGGCCAGCGCCGCCAGCCGGCCGAGCGACGCGCGCATCTGGGTCGGCGTGCCCTCAAACAGCCGGCCGCAGCCGAGGCTGAACAGGGTGTCGCCGCAGAACAGCACGCCTTCGCCATGAAACGCGATGTGGGTACGGGTGTGGCCGGGCACTTCGATCACGGTGTAGCGCTGGCCGCACACTTCGATGCGGTCGCCCTCGCCGACGCGCTCCAGCGGGCCCGGAATGCGCGGATCATGCGGGCCGTAACATGGCAGCCGGAATCTTTCGCGCAGCTCATCGACGCCACCGATATGGTCGGCATGATGATGAGTGATGAGGATCGCGCCCAGCGCGACGCCCGCTTCGGCGGCAGCGACCACCGGGCCAGCCTCGCCCGGATCGACCACGACCGCGCCCGCGCCGGTGTCGCGCAGCCAGATGTAATTGTCGTTGAAGGCGGGCAAGGCGGTGAGCATGATCGATATCCATCGAGGGTCTAGAGCCGGGCCGGGTGACCCGCGCGCCGGGATGGCGCAAAATTGCGACCATGCCCGGCAACGCACCAACCCGTCAAGCACCCGCCACCTCGAGCGGGTGGTTCGAAAGCCCCTTGGCGCAGGCGTTGATGGCCGAGACCTTGCGACAGGCCAGCCCGGTTATTGCCCGGGTTTACGGTCGCTGGGCGCTGCATCTGCGGCCGTGCGAGGGCGCATCCTGCGCCCTGACGGGCCACCGGGCCAACCGATTGCTCAACCTGACACGGTCTGGCGATCGGCTGTCCGGGGATGCGCAATGCCGGGACGATGCGCTGCCGGTGGCCGATGCCTCGGTGGCATTGATCGTGGCGCAGCATGTGCTTGAAACTTCCGATCGACCAGAACAACTGATTGCTTCGCTCGCCCGCATCCTCGAACCGGAAGGAACCCTGATGATTCTGCTTTTGAACCCACTCGGACCCGCCCGCCTGCGCTGGCGCGGCTGCGGCCTGCGCCCGCCCGGCGCGGCGGTGGTTCGCCAATGGCTGCATGATAACGACCTTCAGGTCGACAGCTGCTCCGGGCTGGGGCCGTTGTGGGGTCCGCCCGACGCGGTCGATCCCGACCCGTCGGCCCGGCGCCGGTATCTGGAGCGGTTTCTGTTCGCCAGGCTGGTCATCGCCCGCAAGCACCAGGCTGGCCTGATACCGATCCGGCCGGGCCGACGCGCCCTGCGACTGGGTTCCGGGGTACAGGCTGGATGAAAAAGGACGTGCAGATACACACCGATGGCGCCTGTCTGGGCAATCCCGGTCCGGGTGGCTGGGCGGCGCTGCTCAAGCACGGCGGGCACGAGCGCATGCTGTCCGGCGGCGAGGCGCAGACCACCAACAATCGCATGGAGCTGATGGCCGCCATCTGCGCCCTCGAAGCATTGAAGCAGCACTGCGAGGTGGCGCTGTATACCGACTCGCAGTACGTGCGCAAGGGCATCACCGAATGGCTGCCCAACTGGCTGGCCCGTCGCTGGCGCACCGCATCCGGCGACGCGGTGAAGAACCAGGACCTGTGGCAGCGTCTGCATACCGCCAATGCGAGGCATACGGTCGCCTGGCACTGGGTCAAGGGCCACTCCGGCGACCCGGACAACGAGCGCGTCGACGCTCAGGCGCGCTCCGAGGCCGAAAAGCTGCGTTAGTCCATCTTAGGGGGAGATCCGAATGCGGCAAATCGTGCTGGACACCGAAACCACCGGACTGTCCTGGGAGAAGGGCCATCGGGTGGTGGAAATCGGCTGCGTCGAGCTACTGGCGCGACGGCCCAGCGGGCGAAGGTTTCAGCGTTACCTCAATCCCGACCGGGATATCGACACCGGCGCGCAGGAAGTGACCGGGCTGACCCGGGAGTTTCTTTCCGACAAGCCGCGTTTTGCCGACGTGGTGTCGGAATTCATCGACTTCATTCGCGACGCAGAGCTGATCATTCACAACGCCGCATTCGATGTCGGTTTTCTCAACGCCGAGCTGGCCCGTCTGGACGGTGGGTTTGGCCGGATCGAGGATCACGCAACCGTGCTCGACACATTGGCCCTGGCCCGCGAGCGGTTTCCCGGCCAGCGCAACAGCCTCGACGCGCTGTGCCGGCGGCTGGATGTGGATAACTCCGGGCGCGAGCTGCACGGTGCGCTGCTCGATGCGCAGTTGCTGGCCGATGTCTACCTGGCGCTCACCGCGGGCCAGGGCGACCTGTCGCTGGTCGCGCCCGGCAGTGGCGAAGTGGCCGCCGCGCTCGATGCCCTGACCGGAGCCGCTGTCGGCCAGCGTCGCGTGCTGGCTGCCACCGCAGCGGAAGCTTCCGCGCACGAGCAGCGCCTGGACGCCATCGACAAGGCGTCGGGCGGCAGCCTGTGGCGGCGCATCCCGTCCTGAGTGTAATTGTGCGGGTCGACGCGGTGATTCAGTGCTGGCGGATCACGATGGCGGTGATGTTGTCCGAGCCGCCGCGCTCCAGCGCGGCCAGCACCAGCTGATCGACGCACTCCTGGGCGCTCAGTTCGGCCCGGCCCAGCACCCGGGCGATCACTGCGTCGTCGAGCTCCTCGGTCAGGCCATCGCTGCACAACAGCAGCTGGTCGCCCGGATCGAGCTGGCCGACCGCAGTCTCGATGTTGAGCTGATCCGGCTCGGTGATGCCCAGAGCCTGAGTGATCACGTTTCGCTGGGGGTGGCGACGCGCCTGCTCGGTGGTCAGGGCGCCTCGGTCGATCAGGCTCTGCACCATGCTGTGATCCTGCGAGAGCTGCCGGAGCACGCCGCCGCGCCAGAGGTAGGCCCGGCTGTCGCCGACCCAGGCAACGAGAAACTCGTGGCCGTGGATACAGGCGCCGGCTATCGTCGTGCCCATCGGCAGCGGCTGCTTGCGGGTGCGCGAGAGCCGGATGATTTCCGCATCGGCGGTTCGGATGGCATCCGCCAGCGCTTTCCCTGAGCGTACCTCGCGAACCACGGCCTCCCTGGCCAGGGCGCTGGCCACTTCGCCGTAGTCATGGCCACCCATGCCGTCGGCCACCAGCCACAGGCCGAGTTCGGCGTTTCCGTAATAGGTGTCCTCGTTTCGCTGACGGCGCAAACCGGCGTGGCTGAGGTGGCCGAATTCGATCATGGCGTGGGATCTGGCGTGCATGGACTCTTTGATTGAAACGGAAAACGGTTCGCCAAGCGGACGCGGCGCGACGATGCCGGACGTCGCCGCAGCAGCAAGGCGTCAAGCGTAGCGGCGTGAGTGAGGACAGCGCTGAATGGCAGCAGACTTTACCAATTCAGCCACGGGTTCAGGGTTTTTTCCGAACCGCCCCGGCTTTGGTGGAGGATGTTCGGTTCAAGCCATGCGACCCACGCGAACTCGGTAACCGGTTTCCCGGCGTGGTGCCGACTGGCGTCCGGAACTGTGCCGGCGGCGGCTGGCCGCTCCCGGTCACGGGATGCCCGGAGGGAGTCAGACCCAGGCGTTCAGGCTCATACCTCGTTGGACAAGACTGGGGCTTGTTCTGACCACGGACTGGACTTATGCTATCGGGCTTGCCGACAGGCAGCGACCGCGCCGGAGAGGTGCCAGAGTGGTCGAATGGGCCGGACTCGAAATCCGGAGTACAGCTTGCTGTACCGTGGGTTCGAATCCCACCCTCTCCGCCATCCCTTTCAGCCTGTGCATGCGGCTGGGGGTGACTGCCGAAGGGCCCGACAGGGCCCTTTTGCTTTTCAGGCCGCCCGGCGTGGCGGCGTTGCATGGCGGACGCAGCCCGGAATGCACCCGACCCACTTGAGGCGATCATGACTGAACTCCGCGTCCCGGTATCCTTCGGCGAACTGCTCGACAAGATCGCCATTCTGACCATCAAGTCCGAGCGGATCGGCGACCCGGCCAAGCTGGCCAACGTGCGCCGCGAGCTGGATGCGCTGAGCGCCACGTGGTCGGCCCATCCGGCCTGCGGGCAGGATATTTCCGCGCTGCGGGAGCGGCTGAAAGCGGTCAACGAGCGGCTTTGGGACATCGAGGATGCCATCCGCCTCAAGGAGCAGTCGCAATCCTTCGATGCCGAATTCATCCGCCTGGCCCGTTCGGTGTACTTCGAGAACGACGAGCGTGCGCGCATCAAGCACGAGATCAACCGGGTGCTCGGCTCGACCTATGTCGAAGAAAAGAGTTACCAGGATTACCGCAGCGCCGGCACGTCCTGAGTCGCTTGATCGGGCCGACCGGTGCGCGGCTGCACTACACTCCGAACTGGCCAAGGCGAAGAGCCGCGCGGCATGAGACCCGAATTCGATGTGCTGCGGTTCAGCGGTCGCTCCGGTGACGGCGCAATCGCGTTCGACGTCGGTCGCATCGCAGCACCGTCCAGAGACCTGTTCGATCCGCACCAGTGGCGGCCGGCGGCCGAACCGGTCGCCTCCGGTGGCCGCGGGTCGGCGTGGTTCGTCCGGGGCGGGTTCGGCGACGGGGTGCTCAGACATTACCGACGCGGCGGATTGGTCGGCCGGCTGATCCGCGACCGCTATCTGTTTCTGGGCGAGGCGCGGGTGCGCAGCCTGGCCGAATTCGCGCTGCTGGTGCGCATGACCGGGCTGGGTCTGCCGGTACCGGCGCCGCTGGCGGCCGGCTATTGCCGGCAGGGGCTGACCTATCGCGCCGATATTCTGGTCGAGCGCATCGCCGATGTGCGCTCGCTCGCCGATCTGGTCGGGGTCGGTGTCGACGCGCCGCAGTGGGCGGATATCGGCCGGCTGATTGCCGGATTTCATCGTGCCGGGGTTCACCACGCCGACCTCAACGCCCACAATGTGCTCATGGACAGCAGTGGACGGCACTATCTCATCGACTTCGACCGCAGCCGGATCAGGCCTCAGGCGGCCGGCTGGCGGCAGGCCAACCTGGCGCGGCTGCTGCGCTCGCTGCGCAAGGTCTGCCCGCCGGAGCACGCCAGCGGCCTGAATAAGCGGTTCGCGAGCCTGCAAGCCGCCTACCGGGATGCCTTCCTGTGAGCGAGGGGCAGGGCTGGGCGCTGCGTTTTCTCGGCGTCGGCAATGCGCAGGCACCCGCGCTGGGCAATTCCAGCGCGGTCATCGAGCGCGGCGGCCAACCCCTGCTGATGATCGACTGCGGAGCGCTGGCGATCGATGCCTATCTTCGCCGCTACGGCGCGCCGCCGCCGGCGGTGTTCATCACCCATTGCCATCTCGATCACGTTGGCGGCATGGAAGCGCTGTTTGCCCGGGCGATGTTCGGTCCCGACAAGGCGACGCCCCGGCTGTTCGTGCCGGCCGCGCTGGTGGCCCTGCTGCATGCGCGGGTGGCCGACTATCCCGGCGTCACCGCCGAGGGCGGCAGCAACTTCTGGGACCCGTTCCAACTGGTGCCGTTGACCGGCGGATTCTGGCTGGACGGCTGCTGGTTCGACGTGTTTCCGGTGCGTCACGGCAAGCCGGGCAGCGCCTTCGGTGTGCGCCTGAGGGCCAGCCTGGTCTTCACCGGCGATACCCGGCCGATACCCGAAGTGCTGGCCGAGCAGGCCGATGACGACGAGCTGGTGGCGCACGACTGCGATCTGAACGGCAATCCGGCGCACAGCGGCATCGATGAGCTGGAACGCGAGTATCCGGCCGCCCTGCGCCAGCGCCTGCTGATCTATCACTACGCCGACCTGGCCGCGGCGGCGGCGATCGCGGCACGCGGCTTTCGGGTTGCCGAGCCGGACATCGCCTATCCGCTGCGCGCGCCGGCCGGCCTGCGAGGTGGGCTGTGAATGCGCAGCCGAAGCCCGCATCGATGCCGGTCCAGGATCGGCTTGGCCGGCCGCTGCGCGATCTGCGGGTGTCGGTGATCGATGCCTGCAATTTCCGCTGTCCGTACTGCATGCCGGCCGAGCGCACGCCGGAAGGCTTCGGGCTGGACCGGGACGGACGGCTGACCTTCGACGAGATCGAACGACTGGTCCGCCGCTTCGTGCGGCTCGGCGTGCGCAAGCTGCGGCTGACCGGTGGCGAACCGCTGCTGCGCAAGAACCTGCCCGAACTGGTCGCGCGGCTGGCGGCCATCGCTGGTGTCGAGGATCTGGCGCTGACCACC
>JAXMJH010000003.1:0-8390 GCA_034376725.1 Lysobacteraceae bacterium
TCTGCCGGCTTCTTGTAGTTCGTCAACAGGCTGGACAGCAGCTCGTCGGGTACCGCGTGCTTGGGATTGCTCATTGTGCCTCCGGGTGTTGTGGCAGTTTCCTGCCGGTGGCCCGTTTACACAAAATCTAGGACACGCCCCAGAGCCCTCGCGCGCATCAGCCCGTTCTGGTCGACCGGATCAAAATCACGCTGCGGTTGGTGCCCCGCAGCGTGCAAACGGGGCGCTTGGATGTCTCTGCACCAACGATATCCAGAGGAAATAACGGAACTCCATATCCGTTCCTCGGCGAGAGTGAGGCGGATGGCGAAGCAGCAATATATTCGCGATCCAGTCGCCGGGAAATGGGGTGCGCGGGGTGGTTCCCAACCCGCCGCGAACGGCCCTCAGCCCACCGCCGCCTCGATCAGCTCGACGGTCTGCCCGTCGCAGTCGATGCGCGCCAGGCCGCCGATCGGCAGCACGCACATCGGGTCGGTGTGGCCGAAGTCCATGCCGGTGATGATCGGTAGCTTTGTCAGCCCTTCCTCGTCTCGGATCACCGACAGTAGGGCGGCATCGTAGTCGGCGAAGCGCGCGGGATCGAGATCGCCGCCGGGGCGTCCGAACAGCAATCCGGACAGACGTTGCAGGATGCCCATCGCGGCATAGCTGCGCAGCGCGCGCGCCAGCACGGCGGGGTCCGGTGCTTCCTCGGAGGTTTCCAGAAACAGAATCGCGCCATCCCACTGCGCAGCCGTCGGCCACACCGCGCTGCCGCGCAGAAACTCGACCACTTCCAGGCAACCGCCGATCAATCGGCCCTCGGCTACTCCCTCGCCCTGCAACCAGCGCCACGGCACCGGCGGACGCAGCCGGCGCGGACGGTGTGGCGCGGGCGCCGCCCAGTCCTCGCGCTGCGCGGACCAGCCGGTCGTGCTCGGTGAAATCGCGCCTGCCGGCTCGGCATGGAACAACATCCGCTCGACCGCCGCCATGGTGTAGCCGAACGGCCCACCGGACTCGGCGAAACCGGCCATCACCGCCGGGCCGTAGAAACTCACCATCCCGGCATGGTGCAGCGCCCAATGGGTCACGGTGCTGTCGGAGTACCCGAGGAAGATCTTCGGATGCGCTCGCAGCAGTTCGAAATCGAGATGGCGCAGCAGCCGAATCGAATCCTCGCCGCCGATGGTCGAGATCACCGCCCGGATCGACGGATCGGCGAACGCCTGCATCAGGTCATCGGCGCGCGCCTGAGGATGGTCGCGCAGCCACGCCGCATCATTCAGCGCATGCGGCATTTCCACCACCTTCAGCCCGAAGCGCTCGACCAACACCTGCTTGCCCATCGCATAACGCTTCGGAAAACAGGCCGGCCCGCCCCACGATAACGACACGGTTGCCACCATGTCGCCACGGCGCAGGCGGGGAGGTCTGGCGGGCGTGGCGAGGGACATGGTCAGTCAATGCTCCAGGCGAGCCGTTTGCGGTCCCAGTGGCCATAGGCACCCTCAGGCGCGGGCAGCGCGGCGATCACCGGGCCGAAGAAGCGTCGCAGGGTTGCTTGCAGTTCCGGGAAGTCGGGTGGCCCCAGGGTCGGCGGGGTTCGCCGCAGGAAGCCGGTCCACAGCCCCAGCGCATCGACCCTGGCGATGTAGGCTGCCGTAAGGCCGACCGGCGTGTCGGCCGGGAACGGCGTTCGGCGCCGAAGCAATGTGCCGCGCAACGCCTCGACCACGTCCGCGCGCTGCAAATCGAAGGTATGTATGGTCAACCAGATGTCGTAGAAATCCTTGATCCGGCCATTGCTCAGGCCGAAGCGGATGATCGCCTCGAATTTTTCGGCGATGACCGTCTCCGGTGGATACATCCGCAGCCGGGCTTCCGGGAGATCCGGCAGCAGCCGTGGAAACACCTGTCGGACGGGTGGCGGATGGACATGATCACCGAAGCCGATATCCACCTGCACCGGGATCACCGCCCTGTCGAGAACGGCATTTACGGTCAGTCGGGCGCCTTGGTATACATCATCCTCGCGTGCCGATTCGACCCGCAGGGTTGCGACATCGAAGACGATGCCATCTTCGGGCACCTCGACCTGGCAGATCGCCGTGAACACGCGGCGCAGAGCATCCGAGTCAGGGTCGCCGTGGCCGAGCAAATCGAGGTCGATGGTCGGACGATGCACTTGGCTCGGCCAGGTGGCGAACAGCATCGCACCCTTGAGGATGTAATCCTGCGCCACTACGGTCCGGCTCAGACGGACCAGCAGGCGCTCGATCGCATAGCGGATCAGCACGCGCTGGAAATCCTCGCCATGGGCACGGGCGTGGTTGAGCAGGCGGGCGCGGATCGACGCGGCGATGTGGGTTGGTGCCCGGCGCGTCATTGCAGGGCGCGCAGGTAGGGTTCGACCCGCGTGCCGACCCGATCGATCGCGGCATGGTGGATGATCTCGCCCGCGCTCGCCTTGCCCTGGCGCAGCGCGTCGCGCAGCGCTTCAAGGGCCACGTCCTCGCCGACCTGGCGACGGTGCTTGAAGCAATCGGCGACGGTCTTGGCGACGCCATAGATCGGCACCTCGACGCCTTCGATCGTGTGGTGTTCGATGCCGGCGCTCCACACCGGATCGGTGGCGCGGACGATTTCCAGCCGGATGGCGTCCATCTTCGGCGTTCGGGCGCCATGGCGCAGTGTCATCCAGACCGCATTCGGCAGTTGCGTGGTCAAGCCGTGGAAGCGAAGCGCGCTGATCAGGCTGATCACGCCCTTGGGCACCCGGCGGGAGGCTTCCGCCAGGTCGTGGGCGATGTTCTCGCCGACCCGCTCGGGTTCCTGATACAGCCCGCGTTGCAGACGGACCAGATCGCCGGAATCGGTCAGCCGCTTCAGGTAGACCGGTGGCACGCCCGCCGCGACGAAGTCGCGCGCGCGCGCGATGCCCTTGGCGCGAACGACGTCCAGGGCGCGATGGCGATAGTCAGCGACGGTATCGGTCATGGCGGATTCGGTGTGACCCATAACCTGGGACGGTTATGGTGCATGAAGATAATCGTATACATGAAGTACCTAAATGTATACAAAAAATAACTCAGCAGTTGCTGGCATGGCAACATCATCGAACGAATCAACCAACAAGAAGACGCAGCAAACCCGCACGCCATGGAAATTCGTCTCTGAAAGTCATATATTTCATATGACCATGGGCCAATTCCAGCCACCCACCTCCCTGTCGCCTGCGCTGGTGCGCGCCGCGCGGGCCTTGCTTGGCTGGTCGCAGCAGGCGCTGGCGAAGGCCGCCGGAGTCGCCATCTCGACGGTGGCCGACTTCGAACGTGGCAAACGCAGGCCGGTGGCGAGCAAGGCCCAGGCGATCCAGGCGGCGCTGCAAGCCGCCGGAATCCGTTTCCGTCCGACCGGGGTGGAGATTGCGCCGAGCGATCCGGCCGATCCGGCGCCGTCATCGTCGTCCACGGCAGGCATGGCGGCGCGCCGGCCGATTCGCTGGGTCAGCGCGCAAGACCTGGATCACTGGGCTGACCGTCACGAGGCCGACGGCAGCCTGCCGCACCTGCTGTCCGACCTGATCCGGGCCACCCACACGGCATCGGTGCGGCTGTGCTTCCCGTCCGACGAGAGCGTGAGCCGGCCAGGCTGGGACGGCTGGACCGAAACGGTGATCGAAAGCGAGTACGTGCCGAACGGTCTGACGGGTTGGGAAGTCAGCGTGCAGCGCGATGGCATCACCGGCAAGGCCAGCGACGACTACCAAAAGCGAACCGAAGCCCCCGACCCCCTCGATCCGGCCGATGCCTGCTTCATCTTCGTCACGCTGCGGCGCTGGTCGGGCAAGCACCGCTGGGTGCGGGCGCGCCGAGAGGATCGCATCTGGCGCGAGGTGCGCGCCTACGATGCCGACGATCTGGTTCACTGGATCGAGCAGGCGCCGGCCGTCGGCCAGTGGCTGGCCACCCGGCTCGGCAAGCGGCCCAAAGACAACATTCGCGAACTGGAGTCGGTCTGGCTGGAATGGTCGCAAGCGACCCAGCCGGCGCTCACCCCTGGCCTGGTCCGCTGCGATCGCGACCCGGATGCGGCGGAGGTCCAGCGCTGGCTTGAGGCGCCGCCAGCCGTTCTGTCGCTCCAGGCCACCACCACCGAGGAAGTGCTGGCATTCTTCCACGCCGTGATCGATGTGCTGCCGCCCGAGCAGGCGGCCCGGACGCGCGCCCGTTGCCTGGTCGCCACCAGCGCCAGCGCCGCCCGAACTCTTGCCGAATCGCTGACGCCGCTGATCCTGCTGTTGACCGAGCCTGAGCCCGGACTGGCGGCATATCTGGTCGCGCGCGGTCATCATGTCTTGAACGCCCGTGACGACCGGCCGATCAGCGGCGGTGAAATCCGTCGCTTGGCGCGCCCCTCGCGCGAGGCCATCGCCAGCGCCCTGATCGAGGCCGGCATCGCCCGGCCGGTGGCCGAGCGTCACGCGCGCGACTGCGCCCGCAACCTGGCCGTGCTCCGGCGCCGGATTACCGCCGCGCCCGGCCGCGTACCGGACTGGGCGCGTACACCGCCACCGCGTGCCCTGCTGGCCGCCCTGCTGGCCGGTGGCTGGGACGACAACCGCGAGGGCGATCGCGCCCAGTTGGCCGCACTGGCCAATCGGCCGTATGAGGAATCGATTGCCGATCTGACGCGCTTGGTCGGCGACCTCGACCAGCCTCTGCGCAAGGTCGGCTCGACCTGGCGGGTCGCCTCGCCCGCGGATGCCTGGCTCCTGCTCGCACACCATCTCACCGGTGCCGATCTCGATCGGTTCGAGGCCACCGCCCAGTCCGTGCTGGGCGCCACCGATCCACGCTACACGCTCGCGCCGAATGATCGCTGGATGGCAGCCGTCCAGGGCGTGCATCCCGAATACTCCGACCTGCTGCGCCACGGCATCGGTGAGGTGCTGATCCTGCTGGCGCTGCATGGCGACAGGATCACGACGGCCAGCACGGCCCGCGACCGCGCCGAGGCCATCGTCGCCCGATTGTTGCGTGACGCCGACGGCCCGCGCTGGTGGTCGCTGGCGCGCGATTTCAGCCTGCTGGCCGAAGCCGCGCCGCGCCGTTTTCTGGAGGCGGTCGAGGCTAGCCTGGATCAGGCCGATCCGCCGATTCGTGCCCTGTTCGAGGCCGGCAGCGACAGCCTGTTCTCCAGCCAACGCATCTGCCATCTGCTGTGGGCGCTGGAATCATTGGCATGGTCGCCGGAATGGCTGCTGCGGGTAAGTCGGGTGCTGGCACGGCTGGACGCCCTCGACGATCCCCCGTCGAATTCCGGCAATCGCCCGATCGATAGCCTGCGCTCAATCCATCTGCTGTGGCATCCGCAGACCCATGCCACCCAGGCGCAGCGGCTGGAGGTGCTGGATGCCCTGCGCAAGCATCAGCCCGATGTCGCCTGGAAGCTGATGCTGGCGATTCTGCCGCGCGGTCCCGACAGACCCACGCTATCCCCGCCACCGCGCTGGCGTGATTTCAGCGTTGAGGCGCCGGAAGAGGTCACCCATGAACTGATCCATCGGGGTGCGGCCGCCATCAGCAAACGCCTGCTCGCCGATGTCGGGACCAGCGCCGCGCGCTGGAGCGAGCTGCTTGAATGCCTCTCTGCCCTGGTGCCCGACGCCGAGGCCGCGCTGCTGGCGCTGGAGCAGAGCGAGCCGAGGATCGTCGATGCGACGGATCGTGCCCTGCTCTGGAAGCGTCTCCGCCACCTGCTGCATCATCATCGACAGTACCGCGAAGCCGCCTGGGCGCTGCCGACTGAGGTGCTGGATCGGCTGCAAACCGTTTACGAGCGTCTGGCCCCCGCCGACCCGCTGGCGCGGATCGCCTGGCTGTTCGAGCCGGATGCTGAACTTCCGAGCCCCGCCGAGAAGGGTTGGGAGGCCGGGCGGCGCGCGCTGGCCAGCGCGCGAGCCAAGGCGGCGAATGTGCTGCACGACGAGCACGGCACGGCCGGCGTGCTGACCCTGGCGCGGCGGCTGCCAGTTCCTCGGATTCTCGGTGCCGCACTGTTCGACGCCGGTCTGCGCGGTCCGGCGCTGGATGGCCTGATCGAAACCGCCGCGCGCAGCGACATCGAAGCCGAATCGGGACTGGCGGACGGCCTGATCGTCGCGGCGTTCCGCGAATTCAAGACGGCGTGGGCGCTGGCCCTGATCGCCCAGGCGCGGACCGAGACCTGGGGCGAAACCGCCCTGCTCACCGTGTTGCGTGCGCTGCCGGCAGAGCGCTGGGTCTGGGATCAGGCCGCCGCAGCCGGACCAGACATTGAGGCTGGGTATTGGCAAACGGTTCCGGTGTACTGGCTCGATCGGGACAGTCATCAGGTCGCCTACGCCCTCGGCCAGTTGATGAGCGTTGGGCGCGTTCGTTCCGCGTTGAACCTGGCGGGTCATGCCGATGAGGCTGGATTGCCCACACGACTGCTGGTCGATCTACTGCGCGCGGCGGCCGAGACATCCGGCTCACTCGACAAGGATGTCACCACGCCAATCACGCGCGATGTCGCCGCCGTGTTCACGATTCTGGACCAGCGCGATGATGTCGATGAGGACACCCTGAGCCTGCTCGAATGGACCTGGCTGCCGGTGCTTACGCACTCCCCGCGACCCGCCAAGCTATTGCCCAAGGCGCTGTCCGAGCAGCCGGCCCTGTTCGTCCAGATGCTCAAGGCCATCTACAAATCGCGCGGCGTGGAGGGCGAGCCCGAACCCGAAGACAGTGAGCAGGCTCGCGCACTCGCGGTGCAGGCGTTCGAGCTGTTGCGGCAGTCGAGTCATCTCCCCGGCACCCGCGCCGACGGCACCCTCGATGCCGAGGCGCTCAAGTCATGGATTGCCGAAGTCCGCGATCTGGCGCACGCGGTCGGCCGCGCCGAGGTCGCCGACAGAGAGATCGGCCAGTTGCTGTCGGCCGCGCCGACCGGCGCGGATGGCCACTGGCCGCACGAAGCGGTGCGTGAGGCGCTCGATGAGTTCCGCAGCCAAACCATGGCCAACGGCTTCGTCATCGGCAAGCGAGATCGACGTGGCGTGACCACACGCGGCCTGCGCGACGGCGGCGCCCAGGAGCACCAGCTCGCGGCCGACTACCGCCGCTCGGCGCTGGCCATGGAGAATCTCTACCCGTACAGCGCACAGGCCCTCGATTCGCTGGCCGAGAGTTACGAGCGCGAAGCCAAGAGGCACGACCAGGACGCCGAGCGCCTGGATTGGGAGGATTGACCGCCGGAGCGGGTGCGTTGCCGAAGTACCAACGGCCGACAAGCAGGCCGGCTGCCGGGGCGGCTACCAGGGAATCGACGCGCCCTGAAAATCATAGAACTGCCCGTTGTCTTCGGCGGAAAATCCTTCGATCAGGGCGATCAAGGCGCGAACGCTGTGCTCGGGCGAATTGGTGGCGTTCTCGCCGCCCATGTCGGTGCGCACCCAGCCCGGATGCAGCACCACACAGACAAAACCCGCCTCGCCAAGCTCGGCCGCCAGGGTTCGGTTGATCTGATTCAGCGCCGCCTTGCTGGATCGATAGGCATACCACTGGCCGGTGGAACGCTCGATGCTGCCGAGCTGCGAGGACATGCTGACGATGCGCTTCAGCCCGCCGGCGCGCAGGTTGGGCATCAGCGCCTGGGCCACCCGCAGCGGTCCGAAGGTATTGACCGCGAAGGTCTGCTCCAGCCTGGCGAAGTCGACCGCATCGATCGTGGTGTCGGAGCGGTCGAAGATGCCCGCGTTGTTGATCAGGATATCGATCGGCAAACCATCCAGGCGCCGTGCCAGCGCAGCCACGCTGTCGCCATCGGCCACGTCCAGCGCCTCCACCCGATCAGCCACCTCTGCCAGTTCCCCCGCCTCGGCGGGATTGCGCGCGGTGCCGATCACCCGGTAGCCCTTGGCCGCGAACTGCCGCGCGTACTCCAGCCCAATGCCTCGATTGGCGCCGGTGATCAGCACCGTTTGCGTCGGTTCGGCCACTGCCGGGGCGGCGACCAGACAACACAGGAATGGTATTGCCAAAAGCAGGACGCGGTTCATGGGAGTCCTCTCGGGTCCAAGGGCAGGGCCGCCATCACGGTGGCGGGGCCGGCAGGTGAGCATACGATATCGGTATGCGGCCCGGCCCACTTACCAGCGCGACGCGCAGAGATGCTTCGTGCGTTTGCGGGTCGGCTGCAGGACCGGAGGGCGGGTCGACTTCGTTGACGACCGGGACAGCGGCTGAGGTTTCCCCACATCTTTTCACCCCAGCACCTCCAGCCGCAACGGTGGCGCGTCGGGTGGTTCGGTCCACGGTCTGGCCGGGGGCCAGCCGCGTTTGAGGAGTTCCCAGCCGATCCGCCACAGGCTCAGCGTGGGG
>JAXMJH010000004.1:0-10968 GCA_034376725.1 Lysobacteraceae bacterium
ACGCGCCGCTCCAGTTCTTTTCGTTGCTCTTGGGTGAGTGTGATCGCAGCAGCCGGTTTCATCATTCGCTCCAAGGGACAGACACGAATATGACCGTGGCAACACCTAATAGTTCACGTATTTCGCAAGCACTACACTAGCGACACAACCCGGCCGCAAACGAGGCGGCCGCAGAGCAATCAGCGCTGGCGCGCCTTGAAACGCGGGTTGGACTTGCAGATGACAAAAACCTTGCCGCGACGGCGGACGACCTTGCAATCGCGGTGGCGGGTCTTCGCCGACTTGAGGGACGAGAGAACTTTCATGGCGGCAATCCTGGAAAGTGGCCAACAAAGACCGCCAAGCTTAGCAGCGAGGAGGCGGCGATGCAATATGGACTCGAGGTATATCGACTCCCGACGCGACGGCCTCGCGCTGCCGCAGGCCTGCCGACGCAAATGCGTTTGCCCGGTCTGGCAGTTGTGAACAACCGCGCCCAAGGCGCAGGGTCAGCGCGCTATCCTAGGCGGATGCTGTATCTGGCTTCCAAATCTCCGCGCCGGCGGGAGTTGCTGACCCAATTGGGCGTCGACTTCGAGCTGATCGATGCCTCGGTCGATGAGTATCGCCGGGCCGATGAGTCGCCCTCGGCCTACGTCAGCCGGGTCGCCCGCGAAAAGGCGGAAGCCGGGTTGGCCGCCTTGGTTGACCAACCGGATGCGCTGGTGCTGGGCGCCGATACCGAGGTGGTGCTCGGTGGCGATGTGTTCGGCAAACCGGCCGACGGTGCGGAGGCGGCTGCGATGCTGCGTCGGCTGTCGGGAACCGCGCACGAAGTGATCTCCACCGTCTGGCTGCTGTCCAGCAGGCGTCGGGACAGTGCCCAGTGCGTTACCCGGGTGCGATTCGGGCAGTTGAGCGCGCCACAGATCGATCGCTACATCGCTACCGGCGAATGGCACGACAAGGCCGGTGGCTACGCAGTGCAGGGTCGTGGCGGGGCGTTGATCGCACATCTGTCGGGCAGTTATTCGGGCGTGATGGGCCTGCCGCTGTTCGAAACGCGCTCTCTGTTGGCCGGTTTCGGAGTCGAGGTTTGAACTGTGCTTGCTGGCGCGCGTCGAAGTTTCCCCTATCCGAGCATTCCCCGTGAGCGAAGAAATTCTGGTCAATGTCACTCCGCGAGAAACCCGCGTGGCTGTGGTCGAAAACGGCATCGCGCAGGAGTTGATGATCGAGCGCAGCTCCCAGCGCGGCCAGGTCGGAAATATCTACAAGGGCCGCGTGCAGCGGGTGATGCCCGGGATGCAGGCGGCATTCGTCGAGATCGGCCTGCGTCGCGCGGCATTCCTGCACGTATCCGATGTGATCCGCCCTCCGCAGACAGCCGGCGACACAGGCGATTCGCCGGCCAGTGTCGTGCTGCCGTCGATCACCGAACTGGTTCACGAGGGGCAGGAGCTGGTCGTCCAGGTGGTCAAGGATCCGATCAGCAGCAAGGGTGCCCGGGTGACCACGCAGCTGAGCATCCCGTCGCGCTATCTGGTGTATCTGCCGCAGACCGATGTGCTGGGCGTGTCGACCCGCATCGAAGATGAACAGGAGCGCGAGCGACTCAAGGCATTGATGCAGGCGCTGGCGCCCGAGGTGCCGGGTGGTTACATCGTGCGGACCAATGCCGAGGGCCAGCCCGACAGCGCGATGGCCGAGGACATCGACTACCTGCAGCGCGCCTGGGCCGGCGTGCGCGATGCCTGCGCCCAGTCGCGGGTCGGCGAGCGGGTTTATGAGGACCTGCCGCTGCCGCTGCGCGCGCTGCGCGATCTGACCAGGGCGGATGTCGAGCGGGTGAGAGTGGATTCGCGCGAAACGTACGACCGGATGCGCGATTTTGCCGAGCGGTTCATGCCTGATTTGGTGGCCAGAGTCGAACATTACCCCGGTCCGCGTGCGATTTTCGATCTGTATGGCATCGAGGACGAGATTCAGCGGGCATTGCTCAAGGAAGTGCCGCTCAAATCGGGAGGTCATCTGGTCATCGATCAAACCGAGGCGATGACCACGGTGGACGTCAATACCGGCTCGTTTCTGGGTCAGCGCAATCTGGAAGAAACGGTCTATCGAACCAATCTGGAGGCCGCGCAGTCGGTGGCCCGGCAGTTGAGGCTGCGCAATCTGGGCGGAATCATCATCATCGACTTCATCGACATGGCTGATGCAGAGCACCGCCGGCAGGTTCTGCGAACCCTGGAACGAGGGCTTTCGCGCGACCGCGCGCGAACCAGCGTGCACGATTTTTCGCCGCTTGGCCTGATCGAGATGACCCGCAAGCGCACCACCGACAGTCTGGCCCGGCAGCTGTGCGCGCCATGCCCCACCTGCGGCGGGCGCGGGCATGTGCGCAGCGCCGAAACGGTGACCTACGAAATCTTCCGGGAGATCACCCGTGCTGTGCGCCAATTCGATGCCCGGCGGCTGCTGGTGATGGCTGCTCCCAGCGTGGTCGACCGCATCCTCGAAGAGGAGTCGGCGGCGGTTGCCGAACTGGAGGAGTTTCTCGGGCGCAGCGTGCGGTTTCAACCCGAAAGCGGCTATCTGCCGGAGCAGTTCGATGTCGTGCTTCTCTGAGGTGCGGATCGGCGCGCAATCCGTCGGACGAGGCAGCGCTGTCCGGGCCGTCGGGTCTGCGCGTTGACGACGCATTGGAAATCGAGATTCCGCCGGCTGCGGCGGCTGGTCGGATACGGTGTGGCGGTTGGCCTGATTCTGGTCGCCTCGCTGGTCGGCCTGGTCAGTCAGCTGTTGCCGGCGCTCGAGCGCCACCCCGATCGGGTGGCTGCCTGGATCAGCGGGCAGTCCGGTCAAACCATCGGTTTCAAAAGCCTTCAGACGCGCTGGACCCGCCGCGGGCCGCTGCTCTCCCTGCACGATCTGACGATTGGCGAGCCGGGAAATCAGCTGGTCATCGGAAGCGCCGATTTGCTGGTTTCCATTTACTCCGGCCTGGTCCCCGGTCGACCGCTGACCGAATTGCAACTGGGCGACCTCGATCTCACCCTGACCCAGGCGGTCGATGGCGGTTGGGCGCTGAAGGGATTGGTCAAAGGCGATTCGAGCGAAGATCCGCTCGCCGCTCTCCAGGGTCTGGGCGAATTGCAGGTGCGCAACGCTGCACTGACACTGCGACTGGAAAAGCGCGATCTGACCATCGCGATCCCGCGTTTCGACGCGCGGGTGCGGGTCGAAGATTCGCGGGTGCGTGCCGGTTTGCTTTTGCGCACGGCCGACGACCAGCCGCCGCTCGCCGTGGTCGCCGATATCGACCGCTCCGGAGGCGGCCGGCTTTGGCTGGGCGGCGAGGACATCGAGGCGTCGGCGCTCGCTGTACTGACCGCACTGGCCGGCGTCGAGCCACTGGCTGGCCGCGGCTCGCTCCAACTGTGGGCCGACTGGAGCCAGGCCGGATTCGAGTCGGTCGTGTTGGAAACGGACATGGCGGCACTGGCATTGCGCGGTACAGAATCGATCGCGCTCGACCCGACCCGACCCGAGACCACCGGCATCGAGCCGCGTCTGGCCATCGATCGGTTCCGAGCATCCGCTCGCTGGCGTAGCCAGGCCGGGCATGGCTGGCGGCTCGATGCCCCGATGTTGCGCTGGCGCGAAGCCGCGATCGAGCATCGCTACGACGGCCTGGTACTGGGCACCGGCCAGCGTGGCGGCGCGCTGGCGGAGTCAGTCGAGCTATCGCCCTGGCTGGCCCTGCTCTCGCTCAGCGACCGGCTGGATGCGCCGATCCGCCGGTGGATCTATCTGGCCGCGCCGAAGCTGAGCGTGGTCGACCTTGATGTGGTCGCGGTCGAGGATGGCGGCTTCCGGGGCAGCGCGGCGATCCAGTCGCTGGGCTGGCTGGCGCTCGACAGGACGCCCGGCGCGAATGGCCTGGCCGCTGAGCTGGTGTTCGATGAAAGCAGCGCCTCGCTGACCTTCGACCAAGCGGCGACGCCGCGGCTGGATTGGCCGGTCTCGCTGGGCGACCCGCTGGCCCTGGAGCTGTCCGGCGCGCTGCGTGCCTGGCGTTCCGGTCAAGGTTTTGTGGCCGAAACCAGCGGGTTGCGGGTGTTTTCCGAGGGATTGGGATTGCAGGCGGCGCTGCGCCTCGATGGATCCGAACCCGATGCCCCGTTGCTGTTTGTCACCGCCGAGGTGGAGCCCGGGCAGGCGACCGCGCTCAAACGCTTCTGGCTGCGGCATACCATGTCGCCCAACCTGATCGGCTGGCTGGACCGGGCGCTTACCGATGGACGGCTGGTTTCTGGCCGGGTTGCCATGGGTGGCGCGCCGGCCGACTGGCCCTTCAGGGACAACGAGGGACAGTTCAAGGCGCAGGTGAGCATGGAGGGCGTGCCGCTGATGTTCAGCGCTGACTGGCCGGCTGCCGACCGACTGACTGCCGACCTGGCTTTCACCAGTCAGAGCGTCAGCATCGTCGGAACCGGCGCCATCGGCGGCGGCGAGGTCCAGCGCATCAGTGGTTCAATCGGCGACTTCCGCCAGCCCGTACTGGATCTCGGGTTGACGGCCGAGGCCAGCGGTTCGCAGGTGCTCGCGCTGCTGCGGGCCAGTCCGTTGCGCAGCAGCCACGGCGAACACCTCAGCGCGCTGCAACTGGGCGGCCGCGCTGCGATTCAGGTGCAGATCAGGCAACCGCTCCGGTCCGAACTGGGCGAGTCCGAGGTGCGCGGCACCGCGGACATCTCCAATGCCCCGCTGGCGCACACCGCTTGGGAGGTCGCCTTCGATCAGGCCGACGGCCGGATCCGCTTCAGTCGGGATGGTCTGGCGGCAGAGGAGCTTCGGGTACGACTGGGTGAGGAGGTGGCCAGCTTCAGTCTCGCCACCGGCGACGGCTTCGTATCCGATCCGGCCCTGGTCGCCGAGGCGAGTCTGCGCGGGCGCCTCCCGGCGGGGCCGCTGCTCGATCACGCGCCCGATCTGGACTGGCTGCGCCCGTTCCTGGACGGGCGCAGCGATTGGTCGGTTGCCATCGAAATGCCGCGCGCGACCGCGGCTGAACCGGACCCGGCGGCACGCCTGGGCATCACCTCGGATCTGCGAGGCATTGCGCTCGGCCTGCCGGCGCCCTTGCGCAAGGCCAGCGATCAGGCCCTGCCGTTGAAGTTGCAGATGACCATTCCGGTCACCGCCGCACCGATTTCATTGGCGCTTGGCGCACTGATGACACTCAAAGGAACTGTTGCGGCGGATGGTGGGCTGGATGGCGTGGTCGGATTCATCGGCGCCAGCGAGGCGATGCACGACGGGCGCGGCTTGCGGGTCATCGGGCAAGTGCCGGTGCTCGACGGCGCCGGTTGGGCCGGACTGGCCACCGGCGGCTCGGAAAGCGGCGTTCTGCACAGCGTGGACATCCGGGCTGGCGAGCTCGATCTGCTCGATCGCGCGTTCATCGATACCCAGATAGCGCTTGCGATCGCCGCAGACAGCATGACCCTGGACCTGGACGGGCCGGAGATTGCCGGGCGCATGGTTTTTCCGCGCGACGGCGTGGATGCCTTGACCGGCGACTTTCAGCGCCTGCATTGGCCCAGCGGGCGCATCGCCAGCGCCGATACCGGCAATCCCGACCCGACCGCACTGCCGCCGTTGCGTCTGCGCGTGGAAGATCTGCGGTTCGGCGATGCGCAGCTCGGCCGGGCCCGGCTGGACACCTACCCGACGCCGGAAGGCCTGCACGTCGAGCGCTTGGAGACCGACTCGGCCATGCTGAAGCTGACGGCCATCGGGGACTGGACGGCCATCGGCGGCAGTTCGCGGTCGCGCTTCGCGCTGGCATTCGCTTCCGACGATCTCGGCCGGATGCTGGATGCGCTGAGTTTCGGTGGCTTGGTGGAGGGCGGCGAAACCCAGGCGTCGATCATCGCCAGTTGGGCCGGCTCGCCAGCGGCGTTCGGCCTGGAGAAAATCGACGGCACGCTGGAAATGAAAGTCGGTTCGGGTCGGTTCCTGGATGTCGAGCCCGGCGGGGCGGGGCGGTTGCTGGGTCTGATCAGCCTGGCCGAGTTGCCGCGCCGGCTGATACTCGACTTCGGCGATCTGTTCGGTGAAGGCCTGGAGTTCAGCAGCATCCAGGGCTCATTTGCGCTGGCCAACGGCGTGGCGACCACCGACGACCTGAAAATCGAGAGCAGTTCGGCCGGCATCCGGGTCCGTGGCCGGACGCTGCTGATCGAAGAGCGATACGATCAGACCATCGAGGTGTTGCCCAAGTCCAGCTCGATTCTGCCGGCGCTCGGTGCGCTGGCCGGTGGCCCGGCCGGGGTCGCGCTTGGTGCACTGGCTCAGGCAATATTCAAGAGTCCGATGCAGAAGATGGGCCGCACCGAATTCCGGGTGACCGGGCCGTGGAGCAGCCCGCAGGTCGAGGTCGTTGGGCGCGGTCCGGCAAGCGAAGCCGCCAAGCCACCCGATTCCGAAGCCGATGTCCCGTAAGTCATTCGCCGCGAGCCGAATTTGAGCACCCCATGACCGACACACTCATAGCCGCTGAATCCCGTCTGCTGGCCCCCGCTGGACTGGCGGTATCCGACCTCGACCGCGATCTCTCGCGTCTGCTCGGCCCTGGCGTGGATGCCGGCGATCTGTATTTCCAGCATTCGCGGCGCGAGAGCTGGAGTATGGAGGATGGCATCGTCAAGGACGGCGGGCATTCCATCGAACAGGGCGTGGGGGTGCGTGCGCTCAGCGGCGAGAAGGCCGGTCTGGCCTATTCCGACGAGATCCGGCTCGATGCCCTGATCGAGGCGACCAGCGCCGCCCGGGCGATCGCCCGGGGCGGCGGCGAGCATGCCCCGCTGGCCCTGCGCACCGGCCCGAGCCATGGCCTGTACAGCGAAATCGACCCGGTCGATGAATTGCCTCCGGCGGAGAAGCTGGCCGTGCTGCGCCGTCTCGACGCGCTGGTGCGCGCCGCCGATCCGCGCGTGCAGCAGGTGATGCTCAGCGTATCGGCGATCGTCGATACCGTTCTGATTGCCCGAAGCGATGGCCTGCTGGCCGCCGACATCCGGCCCCTGGTGCGCCTGAACGTCCAGGTGATCGTCGAATCGAAGGGTCGGCGCGAGACTGGCTCGGCCGGTGGCGGTGGCCGGCATGGCTATGTCGAACTGTTCGCCAAGGGCAAGCCGGAGGCCTGGGCCCGCGAGGCGCTGCGTCAGGCGCTGGTGAACCTCGAGGCCGAGGATGCACCGGCCGGCTCGATGCCGGTGGTGCTCGGCCCGGGCTGGCCGGGCGTGCTGCTGCACGAGGCGGTCGGTCACGGCCTGGAGGGCGATTTCAACCGCAAGGGCACCAGTGTCTATGCCGGTCGGATCGGTGAGCGCGTGGCCGCGCGCGGCGTGACCATCGTCGACGACGGAACCCTGGCCGGGCGGCGCGGTTCGCTGAACATCGACGACGAGGGCACCCCGACCCGCTGCAATGTGCTGATCGAGGACGGCGTGCTGCGCGGTTACCTGCAGGACACGCTCAATGCCCGGCTGATGGGCGTGGCCGCCACCGGCAACGGCCGCCGCGAGAGCTTTGCGCACCTGCCGATGCCGCGCATGACCAACACCTACATGCTGCCCGGCGACCACGCTCCCGAAGAGATCATCGCTTCGGTGAAAAAGGGGCTGTATGCGGTGAATTTCGGCGGTGGCCAGGTCGATATCACCAGCGGCAAATTCGTGTTTTCGGCATCCGAGGCCTACCTGATCGAGGACGGCAGGGTCACCCGGCCGGTCAAGGGCGCCACCCTGATCGGCAACGGACCGGAAGCGATGACCCGGGTCTCGATGGTCGGCAACGACCTCAAACTCGACGACGGCGTCGGGGTGTGCGGCAAGGACGGCCAGAGCCTGCCGGTCGGCGTCGGCCAGCCCACGCTGAAGCTGGATTCTCTGACCGTCGGCGGCACGCGCGCCGGCTGAGGCGTGGGTTGCGGGGGCGGGAGCGGTCGGCCCGCGATCAGGATTCGGCGTCGGGTTCGGCCGCGCGCAGAATGCGGAACAGCTCGCGCTGGCCGTGCGGCGGGGTGTTCCTCTGGCGTTCGCGCTGGGCTTTGCGGATCACCTGCCGGATATGCTGGCGGTCGATGCCCGGGTACTCGGACAGCAGCTCGGTCAGCGCCTCGTCGCCCTCGGCGATCAGGCGCTCGCGCCAGGTCTCGGCGTGATGCAGCAGCGCGGTCTCGCGTCGCGATTCGCTCTTGTCTTTGTCCAGCGCAAGGCGGATGGCGTCGAGCGTCTCGGTTTCCTCCCGACGCATCAGCTTGGCCAGGTGCTGAAGCTCGCGCTTGTGGGCGATCTGGGCGGTGATCGAGCGGGCATGGCGGATGGGGTCGAGCAGATCCTCGGGGATCGGCAGCTGCGCCAGTTCCGCCTCGGTCCGGGCGACCAGTTGTTCGGCCAGTTCGAACACAGCCAAGGCCTCGCGGCGCTGTTCGCTGCGACTGGGGGCGAGGAATTCGCCGCTCTCCGGGTCCCGTCCGCGCATAATGAAGACAACTCCAACAGGGTGATGAATCAGTGGTCAAGGATACGCAGGTCGCCACGGCGACCGCAAAAGCGATTATCGCCGACGATGATGCACTTCAGCGTCTGGACGCCATGGCCGAGCAGGCGCGTGAGGTCCTGGCGCGCTGTCTGCAAGCCGGCGCCACCCAGGCCGAGGTGTCGCTGAGCGCGGAGCGTGGCCTGTCGGTCAACGTGCGCCAGGGCGAGGTGGAGACCATCGAGTACACGCGCGATCGCGGGCTCGGCGTCACGGTCTATTTCGGCCACCGGAAGGGTAGCGCCAGCACCGCCGATCTGCTCCCGACCAGCCTGATGACCACGGTCGAGCGGGCCTGCGAAATCGCCCGGCATACCGAACAAGACCCGGCCTCCGGACTGGCCGATGCCGACCGGATGGCAAATACGTTACCCGATTTCGACCTATGGCACCCTTGGCCGATCGCCGCAGAACAGGCCATCGCGCTTGCCCTCGAGTGCGAGCAGGCTGGCCGGGATTTCGATACCCGGATCGGCAATTCCGAGGGCGCCGGTTTGAGCACCGGCGAGAGTCTGTCGGTCTATGCCAACAGCCACGGCTTTGTCGGCACCGAGCGCGGCAGCCATCACAGCATGAGTTGTTCGCTGATCGCCGGCGCGGGCAGCGGCATGCAGCGGGACTACTGGTACTCCACCGCGTTGTCAGCGGAGGACATGGAGCCGGCGGCTTCGATCGGTCGCGAGGCGGCGCGGCGCGCGGTGTCGCGCCTGACCCCCCGGCCGGTGCGTACCGGGCGCTTCCCGGTGCTGTTCAGCGCCCCGGTGGCGCGCAGTCTGATTGGCCATCTGCTCGGCGCGGTTTCCGGCGGTTCGCTGTATCGGCGCGCCAGTTTCCTGCTCGACGCGATGGGCTCACGCATCCTCCCGGACTGGATGACCATCGTCGAGCGCCCGCATCTGATGCGCGGCCTGCGCTCGGCGGCCTTCGATGCCGAGGGCGTGGCCACTACGGATCAGGACCTGGTCCGGGATGGCGTGTTGTCGCGCTACCTGCTCGGCAGCTATTCGGCACGCAAACTCGGCATGGCATCGACCGGAAACGCCGGCGGGGTCCACAACCTGCTGGTCGAATCCACCGGGCAGAGTCTGGATGCGCTGATTGCCGGAATGGGCACCGGCCTGCTGGTGACCGAACTGATGGGCCAGGGCGTGAGCACCGTGACCGGCGATTATTCGCGCGGCGCGGCGGGTTTCTGGGTGGAGAACGGCGCCATCGCGTTTCCGGTCGATGAGCTGACCATCGCCGGCAACCTGCGCGAAATGTACAAGGCGATCGAGGCGGTGGGCAGCGATGTCGACCGACGCTCGCACATTCTGACCGGCTCGATACTGGTTGGCGAGATGATGGTGGCCGGGGAATCTCCGCCGTGACGTGACTTCTGGCCTTGACGGCACTGTCGCATCGGCCGAAAGTTGAGCCATCCCGCAGTGTCGCGGGGTGGCTTTCTGGGAGACCGAAATGACGACGATCGAAGATGTGACTGCGCCGCCGCCGCCGCCGCCGAGCGGTGAGCCGACCGCCGAGGAGAAAACCTGGGGAATGCTGGCCCATCTGGCGGCGCTGAGCGGCCTTTTCACCGGCGGCGTCGGTTGCGTCATCGGCCCGCTGGTGGTGTGGCTGGTCAAGAAGGACTCCATGCCGTTCGTCGACGACCAGGGCAAGGAGGCGCTGAACTTCAACATCACGCTGTTCATCGCCTATGTGGTGCTGATGGCGATGACGTTTCTCTCGTTCTTCATCCTCAGCCCGTTGACCATTCTGTTGGGCATCGTGGTCGGCATCGCCTGGCTGGTGCTGACCATCATCGCGCTGGTCAAGGCCAACGAGGGCGTGGCCTACCGCTACCCGTTCACGCTCCGATTGGTGAAATAGCCCGAGTAAACGCCACAGCCGGCTTCGGCCCGCTGTGGCGCTGGGCTCAGTGATTGCGTGCGATGGCCAGTCGGCCCAGGACGCGAAGCGGCTCGGCGCGATCATCGAGCGGCGAGAGCGCGGCGGACATCCGTTCGGCAAGCTCGCCGAGCAGACGCTTAGAGTGGTCCATTCCCAGCAGGGCCGGATAGGTCGACTTGTCCTGCGCGATATCCTTCCCGGCGGTTTTGCCAAGCTGCTCGGAGCTGGCTTCGACATCGAGAATGTCGTCGCGGATCTGAAACGCCAGGCCCAGCGCACTGGCGAAGTCGTCCAGGCGCGCCAACAGGGCCTCATCGGCATCGGCAGCCAGCCCGCCCATGCGCACGGCGGCGCGGATCAGCGCGCCGGTCTTCAGTGCGTGCATGGTCTCCAGGTCCGCCAGCGATTGCCGCTGCCCGGTGGCCGCAATGTCCAGTGCCTGGCCACCGCACATGCCGGCCACACCAGCAGCTTCAGCCAGCGTAT
>JAXMJH010000005.1:0-7487 GCA_034376725.1 Lysobacteraceae bacterium
AAGAGAAGGACACCCCGTCTCGCACCGCGCGGATGAAGCCCGCGCGGTGCCCTGCGCTGCTCGCCGGACTCGGGCCGGCGCGACCGAGCGAAGCGAAGGCGCAGCCGCGCAGCGGCCGACCGCGGCCATCCATGGCCTCAAGCATGCGCGCCTTTCCCCGAGCCCGGCTCCGCTGCTCGGTGCGAGCCGAACGGGAGTCGAGCAAAAGCGAATCGACCAGGGAACCCGATCCTCGCCACATGGCTTCCGGCCGGTATTCGACATTTCTCCAGCGCGCAACGTCAGATCGTGGGTGGCGGAGTACACTGCCGAGAGACGATGACCGAGGGATGCATCGATGTTCACGGCCGATCAGATCGTTGCGCATTTCGTGGGCGACTACATCCTCCAGAGCGACTGGATGGTGCGCGAGAAAGGGCACAGTGCGCTGGGCGCTCTTGTCCACGTCGTCTTCTACACCCTGCCGTTTCTGCTGCTGACCCAGCAGCCGGTCGCGCTGGCGATCATTGCCGGTTCGCATTTCGTCATCGATCGCTGGCGGCTGGCGCGCTTCGTGATCTGGGCCAAGAACCGGCCGTGGCCGGGCAGCCGGCCGTGGTCGGAATGCCGGGACACCGGCTATCCGCCCGATGTGCCGGTGTGGCTCTCCACCTGGCTGATGATCCTGGTCGACAACGTGCTGCACATTCTGATCAACGGCGCGGCGCTGCATTACTTCGGTTGAGCGGTATTTCAGCCGGCTTGTTCGCCGGTGAGGGGGCGATCGATGCCCGCCGTCAGGGCGGGTCGGGCTGCCAGTCGTGCAGTCGTTCGCGTGCTGCCTGATAGCCGGCGTCCACGACTTGATCGAAGCGTTTCACTTCGGTCATGCCGAAGCGGCGCACTTCGGGCTGAATCAGCAGGTCGGCCAGCGCGCCCATCCGGTCCATTTTTTCCATGGTGCCCACTTCGGTGGCCTTGAGCAGGATGGTGACCAGGCCGGGCGTGCGGTAGCGCCGGCCGAACGGCAGCAGGCGCGCGCGCAGCAGCGCCCAGGGCGTGGGCATGGCGGGGTAGTCGACCTTGACTTCCCGGCGGGCGGAAATGTCCACGGCTATCACCCGGCCCACGGGAAACCGCCGCATCAGGTCGACCGGCAGGCTGTTGATCACCGCGCCATCGATGGCCAGGCGGCCGTTGATCACCGCCGGCGGCAGCGCGCCGGGCAGGGCGGCCGCGGCCTGCACCGCGAGGTAGAGCGGGCCGCTGGTGTGCAGGTTCAGCGAGCCGTTGTCGAGGTTGGCAGATATGCAGAAATAAGGCAGCGGCAGGTCTTCGATATTGCGATCGAGCATGCGCCGGCACAGGCGCATCATCTTCTTTCCGGCCAGCAACGAGATCAGCGGCAGGGTGAGGTCCTTGAAAGGGTTGTGCCCGACGAAGGCGTCGCGGGCCAGGTCGCGCACCTGATCCGGCGTCCAGTCGTGGGCGATGGCGCCGGCCACGATGGCGCCGATGCTGGAACCGCCGACCCAGTCGATCGGTATGCCGGCTTCGACCAGTGCGCGGTAAACACCAATGTGGGCGAAGCCACGCGCCGCGCCGGAGCCGAACACCAGGCCGATGGCGCGGCCGGAAACCACGCGCGCAATCCGGGCCAGATCGATCGTGCTGCCGGCGCGATGGTGCAGATGAAAATCCACCGGGCGCTGGTCCAGCCACGCGGCGGTGCCGGCGATCGGCTGTTCGGGATTGGCGTGCAGCAGCACCAATGCCTGTCGGCTGGGGCTGTCGCCCTGCTCGGAGCGCAGCCGGCGCTCCCAATCCGACACGGTCGGCGCCAGCCGGGCATCGCCGATCATCAGCACCAGGTCGGCCTGCCGGCAGGCGAATGCCGACCACGGCGAGCCGTCGGCCGGGCAGCGGTAGATCACGAAGCGGTGCTCGGTTTCCTGCTCGGCCAGCCAGGCGGCCAGATCGGCCGGTATCGGGCCATCGTTGCGCCAGTCGCCGACCGGGGCGCCCGCAGCGGCCAGTCGGTCGATCGACAGCTCGCAGCTGGTGTCCAGCGCGCCCAGGGCATCGGCCAGCGCGTCGATGAATGCCAGGCTGGCCGGGGTCGGCGCCAGCGGGAGCAGGCAGATGTTGACCATCGGTGCGCGTTCGGCGCGTCGCGATGTGCGCTGATGCAGACGCATGGCGATGCCGCGCGCCAACTGCAGGGCCATTTGCGGAAAGCGCGCGGTCAGCCGGTCCAGTCCGGCCCGGTCGATGCGCAGCAGGGTGCAGTCGCGGGTGGCCTTGATGCCGGCGGTGCGCGCTTCGCCGGTCAGCAGGCCGACATCGCCGACCGGCTCGCCGGGCGCGATTTCGCCGAGCAGACGCGGCTTTTCGTCGCCACCCTGCACCCAGGCCTGCATGCGCCCGCGAACCAGAAAGTACAGGCTGTCGCCGGATTCGCCCTGGCGAAACAGCCAGTCGCCTCCGGTCAGCGCGACCCGCTGAAATTCGTCCAGCACCGGCTGGAGCTGGTCATCGTTGAGCGCGAAATAAACGCGCAGCAGCGCTTCGATTTGATGTTGTTCCGACATTGGTGCTCCGTCAGTCGCGCGCGCTGCCCAGGCTTTGCAGGGTTTGCAGAATCACGCCCAGCGAGCGCACAAAATCCGCGAAACGCTGCTCGTCATCGGTATCGAACGGCAGGCCGTCGCGCCGGTTGAGCAACTGCGCGACCGCGAAAACCTGACCCGATGCGTCCTTGACCGGCAGCGCGAGGATGGTGCGCGTGCGAAAGCCCGAGCGGCGATCGACGTCGGGGTTGAACCGGGCATCGGCGTAGGCATCGTCGACCCGGATCGGCTTGCCGGTTTCGGCCGCCGCTCCGGCAATGCCGCTGCCGATCGGAATCCGCACTTCGCCCTTTTTCGGCAGGTCTTCCGCCACGCGCAGCACCAGGCTGTCGCGGGCGCGATCGACCAGGAACAGCGAGGCGCGTTCGGCGTTGAGCAGTTGCCCGGCCTTGTTGGTGAAGCTGGCCAGGCCCTGTTCGAGCATGCTCTGAAAGGCCATGTCGTTGGCCAGCGCGGTGGCTTCGAGAAAACGTTTGGATTCCAGGGTGATGTCCTCCAGCAAGGTGCGAAAGCCGGCTTCGTCGAGTCCGGCTATCGCTTCGGACAGCGACTGACGGCTGCGCAGGTCGGCGAGGGTCTGCATCATGCGTTGGTTGTCGGCGATCACCGCCTCGGTGAATGTGCTCAGCCGACCGTCCTCCAGATGCACGATGCGATCAGCGATATCGAGAATCCGGTTGTCGTGGGTCACCAGCAGAATCGTGGTGCCGTGCTGCTTGGCCAGGGTGCGCATGCGCTCGACCACTTCGCGACCCGATTGCTTGTCGAGCGACGCGGTGGGCTCATCGGCCAGCAGCATCGCCGGCTGTGCCGCCAGCGCCCGGGCGATCGCCACCCGTTGGCGTTGTCCGCCGGACAGCTGCTCGGGCAGGTGATCCATCCGGTCGCCCAGGCCGACGGCATCGAGCATTTCGCGCGCCCGGTCGATCAGCGCCTGCCCCTTGAACCGGCCGCCCACGCGCAGGCCCAGCTCGACATTGCGTTGGGCGCTGAGCGCGCCGACCAGGTTGTGCTGCTGAAAGATGAAGCCGATCCGGCTGCGAACCCGTTCCAGCACCGCGCTGCGCGCCGCGCGCAATTGCTCGCCCAGTACGTGCACGCTGCCGTCCTGGGTCGAGCGCAGCGCGCCGACCAGAGTCAGCAGCGTGGTCTTGCCCGAGCCCGATGGCCCGGTGACGATGACGATTTCGCCAGCCGGGATCTCGGTGCTGATGTCGAACAGGATCTGCTTGCGCAGCGCGCCCCGTCCGAAATGATGGTTGAGGCCTTGGATGCGGATCGGCGCCTGAGCGGACATCAGAACACCTCCGCGGGATCGAGTCTCTGCACCTTGCGGATCGCCAGCAGGGCGGAGATGGCGCACATCGCCAGGGTCATCAGGAATACCGTGACCGAGCGCTCCAGGGTCACGTACAGCGGCAGATTGGTGGCGCGCGCGGCGGTGCCGTAAAGCCAGTGCACCGCCAGCAGGCCGGGCAGGTAACCCAGCACCGCCAGGATGCCGGCCTGTTGCAGCACGATGCCGGAGATGAAGCGGTTCTTGAAGCCCATCGCGCGCAGCGTGGCGTATTCGTTGAGGTGTTCGGTAACGTCGGCGAACAGGATCTGGTAGACGATGATGCCGCCGACGATGAAGCCCATGATCGCTCCGAAGGCGAACACGTAGCCGATCGGCGTGGCCGAATTCCAGTACGCCTTTTCGCGGGCGACGAAGTCGGCCTTGGTCAGCACCAGCACGTCATCGGGCAGATAGCCGCGCAGCCGGTCGCGTACCGCGTCGGGATCGGCACCGGGCTCCAGCTGGATCAGGCCGAGCTGGATTTCTTCGCGCGGACGGTCGGGAAACAGCCGGAGCCAGTTGTCGTCGCTGGTCAGCACGGTGCCGTCGATGCCGAACGAGGTGCCCATGCGGAACAGGGCGACCACGTCCATGTCGCGGTTGTTGATTTCGGTGGCGACCGGTTCCCCGCTGCGAAGCGTCTGGGCGACCGGGCCGAATTCCGGACGCGAACCGGCATCGAAGGCGACGGTATTCTGCCGGGTCAGCAGGGCCCGCGCCTCGGCGAAGCCCTCAGCGTCGAGAATGAACTGACGTGGATCGAAACCGATGGCATTGATGCTTCGGCGCTGGTTGGTCCACGGGTTTTTCCAGACCGCCGGAAAGATGTAGATCGGCGCGACGGCGGCCACGTCGGTGTCGCCCAGCGCCTGGTACAGGCGGCGATTGGAAAAGCCCTGCGGCCGGACGATGAACACGCTGTCCGGGCTGAACAGGGCGATGTCGTAATGCAGCTGCTCGTGGAAACGCACCGCGCTTTCGAACAACGCCGAGCGAAAACCCAGCTGCATCATGATCAGCAGCACGGCGAACGCGATGCCGGCCACCGCCACCGCCAGCCGCATCGGGCGATGGCGCAGCTGCATCCAGCCGATCGGAGCGCGGATCATCGGCGTTCGCTCCCAAGGCTGTCGGTCGGGCAGTGCCGGCGTCGCATCAGTAGCCTGCCTGGTTTGCACCGACCGGTCGGCGGGAAGGTCCACGCTTCCAGCGCGCGTCGGACGCCATCATTCGCCACCGATCACCACCGTCACCTGGAGGTTGGTCAGTCCGGCCACCGGCGCGGGATCGTCGAGCAGTATTTCCACTTCCACGATGCGGGCATCCTTGCGCGCGGCCGGATCGGTGCCGATCACGTCCTGCTTTTCCACCTTCCGATGAATCCGCTCCACCACGCCACCCATGGGTGAATTCAGGGCGGGGCTGGCAACGCTTGCGCGCTGGTTGAGCGCGACCTGACCGATATCGCTTTCGTACACTTCGGCGACTGCGTACATTCGCTCGACCCGGCCGATTTCGAACGCGCCGTCGCGGCCGATCAGCTCGCCGGGCCAGCTCAGCACTTTCAGTACGCGGCCGGCGCTGGGCGCGTGGATATAGGCCTGCTGCAGATCGGCGCGCGCCCGATTGACCGCCGCTTCCGAGACCAGCACGCGGGCCTGCTCGGCGGCGGCCGCCGCCTGCGCTGCGGCGCAGTCGGCGCGGGCCGCCTGCGCGTCGCCGCGCGCCCGGTCGGATTCTTCGAGCGATGCCAGTTGGTCGCGCCATAGCTGTTCGCGGCGGTCGGCTTCCTTCTCGCGCACGCTGGCCTGCACGCAGGCGGCATCGGCCGAGCTGAGCGCCGAGCGCGCCGTGCGCCGGGCCAGCTCCAGGCCGGCATCGGCCTGCAAGACCGCTGCCTCAAGCTGTCGGGCGATGTCGGTAACGGCCATCAGCTGGCCTTCGACGACATCGTCGCCCTCATCGACTTCCAGCGAGTGCATGACCACGCCCGCAGTGATGCCGACGACCGCCGGTGCCGCCACCCGGATGACGCCGCGATCGGGCTGCAACCGGCCGAGAGCGGATACCGCGCGCTGGCTGCCGGCTGCCGGTGTCGGTGACCCGACGGCAGTGCTGTCGTCAGCGGCGCTGGCCTGAGTGAAGTCCAGATCAATCGCGAGCACGGCCAGCGCGACCGCAGCGATGCCGATCGCTGCGAGTCTTGCGTTTCTTCCCGCCGTCGACATGTGCTTTCCTCCCGGATTTTCGCGCTGCTCTTCTGATGGCCGCGTGTGCAGTGGACACAACGGCAAATCTCACGCGACCCGGACAGCGTCAGCGATGCAATTCTTCGAAGGTGTCGGTTCGCGGCATGATTTTCCAGATAGACCGGGCCATCAGATCCTGCGGCAGGTTGGCGAGGGCGGCGTCGCGCGCCGCGCGATGGTCTGCGCTGTCGAGCAGCGCCTCGTCGCGCTCGATGTCGGTGAGCACGATGACCGAAAAGTCGGTAGTCGGATATTCCGCGCGGACCCGCGCAAGAAACCCCAGCGCATCGAAATCGGCGCCGGTCAGGCGCAACACCAGCAATTCCGGCTGGTAGGCGCGAAACACAGTGAGACCTTCTTCAAGCGTACCGGCGCCTCGGGCGATCAATCCTTCGCGGCGCAGCCAGGCTTCCATCCGGGATCGGGTCGACGGGTCGTCGTCCAGAACCAGCACGCGACCATTGCCCCACGTGGGCAGGCGGGCAACCGTGTCCAGCAGTTGGTCCTGAGCGACCGGGACCGGGAGGCAATCGACATCGGCCACCACCAGCCCGCTTTCGGCGCTGTCGGGCAGCGCGATCAACACCACTGGCAAGGACTGCTGAGGCGGCAGGTTGCGAAACAGGCTCAGCAGTGCCCAGGCGTCCGACCCAGGCATCAACGCATCGAGCACCAGCACGTCGGCAGCGGATTCGGCCAGACGCTGCTGCACCCAGTTGGCGCCGGGCGCAGTCGCGACCGAGTAGCCCCACCGCTCCAGAGAGGCCTGGATGTGACCCAGCGCGGCAAGATTTTCCGAGACCACCAGCAACTGGCCGGACATGATTTCGGGCCCATCATCGATGTCTGGCGCGGCGGCTCCGGTGGCCGCCTCATCGGGTTCGGACTCGGCCGGAATCCGGCAGGGAATGGCGATCGTGAAACACGAGCCCTTGCCGGGCTCGCTGTCGACCGCGATCGAGCCGCCCATCAGGCGGCAGAACCGTTGGCTGATCACCAGGCCAAGACCGGTGCCGCCGAAGTTGCGGGTGGTCGATGCGTCGGCCTGTACGAAGGGTTGAAACAGCCGCGCCATCTGTTCGCGGCTGATGCCGATTCCGCTGTCGCGCACCGCGATGGTCAGCCAGTCGGCGTCTTCGCCGGTGCGCCGCGCGACGCGCATCTCGACGGTGCCCTCGCGGGTGAACTTGCAGGCGTTGCTGAGCAGGTTCAGCAGTGCCTGCTTGAGCCGCGTGCGGTCGGTGAACAGTTCGCCGGGCGGGTCTTCGCGCTCGACCCGCACGGCATTGC
>JAXMJH010000006.1:0-4493 GCA_034376725.1 Lysobacteraceae bacterium
AAGAGAAGGACACCCCGTCTCGCACCGCGCGGATGAAGCCCGCGCGGTGCCCTGCGCTGCTCGCCGGACTCGGGCCGGCGCGACCGAGCGAAGCGAAGGCGCAGCCGCGCAGCGGCCGACCGCGGCCATCCATGGCCTCAAACATGCGCGCCTTTCCCCCGAGTCCGGCTCCGCTGCTCGGTGCGAGACGAAAGGGGTCTCAGAGCCAAGAGCAAAAGCAAAAGCAACCAAGTACAAGTCCATCGCTCAGGTTCCACGCAGAATGCAACGCTGCGCTTCTCGCGGCTTCGGGTTTACGCCAGGTCGAAGCGGTCGGCGTTCATTACTTTGTTCCAGGCGGCTACGAAGTCGTTCACGAACTTTTCCTGTGCGTCGCTGGCGGCATACACCTCGGCCAGGGCGCGCAGCTGTGAGTTCGATCCGAACACCAGGTCGACCACGGTGCCGGTCCACTTCAGCTCACCGCTGCTGCGGTCGCGGCCTTCCAGTACGTTGGCGTCGGCGTCGGAGCGCTTCCAGGCGGTGCCCATGTCGAGCAGGTTGACGAAGAAGTCGTTGCTCAGGGTTTCCGGCCGCTGGGTGAACACGCCGTGCGCGGACTGGCCGACATTGGCGTTGAGCACGCGCAGGCCGCCGATCAGCGCGGTCATCTCGGGTGCGCTGAGGTCGAGCAGCTGGGCCTTGTCGATCAGCAGCTCGGCGGCCACGCCTTCCAGACCCTTGCCGGCGTAGTTGCGGAAGCCGTCGGCCTTGGGTTCGAGGACGGCGAAGGAGTCGACATCGGTCTGCTCCTGGGTGGCATCGGTGCGGCCCGGTGCGAACGGCACGGTGGTCTTCACGCCGGCCTTGTCGGCCGCCGCTTCGATGGCCGCGGCGCCGGCCAGTACGATCAGATCGGCCAGCGAGATCTTCTTGCCGCCGGTTGCCGCGCCGTTGAACTCCGACTGTATCGATTCCAGCGCGGCCAGCACCCTGGCCAGCTGCGCCGGCTGGTTGGCCTCCCAGTCCTTTTGCGGGGCCAGGCGGATGCGCGCGCCGTTGGCGCCGCCGCGCTTGTCGCTGCCCCGGAAGCTGGACGCCGAAGCCCACGCGGTGGACACCAGTTCGGCGATCGACAGGCCGGACGCCAGCACCTTGGCCTTGAGCGCGGCGATGTCGTCGGCATCGACCAGCGGGTGATCGACGGCCGGCACCGGGTCCTGCCAGATCAGCGCTTCTTGCGGCACCAGCGGACCCAGGTAGCGGGCACGCGGGCCCATGTCGCGGTGGGTCAGCTTGAACCAGGCGCGGGCGAAGGCTTCTTGGAATGCCTGCGGGTCTACCAGGAACCGGCGCGAGATCTTCTCGTAGGCCGGATCGAAGCGCAGCGCCAGGTCGGCGGTGGTCATCATCGGCGCGTGGCGGATGGTGGGGTCGTGGGCATCGGGCACGGCATCGGCGGCGGCCGGGTCGGTGGGCGTCCACTGGTGGGCGCCGGCCGGGCTCTTGGTGAGCTGCCATTCGTAGCCGAACAGGGTCTCGAAATAGCTGTTGTCCCACTGGATGGGCGTCGGCGTCCAGGCGCCTTCGATGCCGCTGGTGGTTGTGTGCACGCCCTTGCCGGTGCCGAAGCGGTTGTGCCAGCCAAGGCCCTGCTGTTCGATGTCGGCGCCCTCGGGCTCGCGGTCGACCAGGCCGGCATCGCCGGCGCCGTGGCACTTGCCGAAGGTGTGGCCGCCGGCGACCAGGGCCACGGTTTCCTCGTCGTCCATCGCCATGCGCGCGAAGGTTTCGCGGATGTCACGGGCCGACGCGACCGGGTCGGGGTTGCCGTTGGGGCCTTCCGGGTTCACGTAGATCAGGCCCATCTGCACGGCGCCCAGCGGGTTGGCCAGCTCGCGGTCGCCGCTGTAGCGCTCGTCGCCCAGCCAGGTGGTCTCCGGGCCCCAGCTGATCTGCTCTTCCGGCTCCCAGATGTCCGGGCGGCCGCCGGCGAAGCCGAAGGTCCTGAAGCCCATCGAGTCCAGCGCCACGTTGCCGGCCAGCACCAGCAGATCGGCCCAGGAAAGCTTTCGGCCGTACTTCTGCTTGATCGGCCACAGCAGGCGCCGGGCCTTGTCCAGATTGGCGTTGTCCGGCCAGCTGTTGAGCGGGGCAAAGCGCTGCGCGCCGGTGCCGGCGCCGCCTCGACCATCGGAAATGCGATAGGTACCGGCGGCGTGCCAGCTCATGCGGATGAACAGCGGCCCGTAATGGCCGTAATCGGCCGGCCACCAGTCCTGGGAATCGGTCATCAGCGCGTGCAGGTCCTGCACCACAGCGTCCAGATCGAGGGTCTTGAACGCCTCGGCGTAGTCGAAGTCCTCGCCCATCGGGTTGGACTTGTCGGATTGCAGGTGCAGCATGCTCAGATTCAGCTGGTTCGGCCACCAATCGGCATTCGATGACGCCTTGCCGGTGACCTGGCTGCCGGCGCCGCCCGCAAAGGGGCACTTCGTTTCGTTGGACATGATTCTCTCCTCGGGTAGTTGGAACTCCAACCTTGAGCGCCAGTATGGCGCGCCTCTTTCAATAGATGAAATCGTTTGTTCCGATACCGTCGATAGTTTTGAGGTATGACTCAAGTGGGGGATCGAGTGCGCGGTTGATCTGGCTCGACGGGCCGAAAGCCTGGAATTCAGGCCATGCGGCAGAGTTGACACGTTGCGACGGTTGGCCTAGCCGCTGGGTGTGGCGCCACAGACCGGGGCTGGCGCCGGGTATGCTCTGGCCTGATTGAACGGGAGTACGGGTAATGACGGTGAACCGGGTTTGCGGTTGGGGTTGGGTTTTGCTTGCGGCACTGGCGCTGGCCGGGCCGGCTTCGGCACAGGATGCGGCGGCGGCCGACGGGCCGTTGTCGGAGCTGTACCGGGTGACCACGCTGCGGGCGGCGCCGGGACGCTTGCTGGATGTGATTTCACTCTACCAGCGCCAGGCGGATGCCGGCCAGTGGCAGGCGCGGGGCGAGGCAGCGCCGATGCTGATGCGGCATTCGCAGGGCGATCACTGGGACTTGCTGGTGCTGCAACCGGTGGGCAGCTTTGCCGGGTATTTTTCGGCCGAATCGCTGGCCCGGCGCGAGGCCGGCGGCGCGGCGGCGTTTCGGGCGGCGCTGGACGAGATGGTGGCGTTCGAGGAAGACCTGTTCGCGTCCGGGCCACCGCGCGCGCAGGTGGAGGCGGCGTATCGCGACAACGGGTTTTTCCACATCGAGATGTTCCACGCGCTGCACGGCAAGCATGCCGAACTGCTGCACCAGCGCCGCATCGAGAACGACTATCTGGTGGCGGTCGGCATTCCCGCCAATCTGATCTGGGTTGGCGAACTGGGATCGGACGTGGATGTGTTCACCATCGGCTTCTACCCCAGCATCGTGGAGTACGCGGCGCCGATCAAGGTAAGCGCCGAGGCCGCCGAGACCGCCGCGAAGGCAGCCGGATTCCAGGGCCGGGCATTCATCGGCACCTATCTCCGCGAGTTGCTGGCATCGCATCACGATACGTTAGCCGGCAAGCCGTGAGGGTTGATGGTGCGGCGGGAGGGGTGGCGGTGCGTAGACGCCATCCGCACCGGCGCGACGGCATAATGGGCGGATGTTTACCGGATTGATTCAAGGCGTGGGCCGGCTGGCCGCGCGCGAGCCGCGCGGCGGCGATCTTCGACTGCGCATCGCGCTGGGCACCCTGCCCCGCGCACCGCTGGCGATGGGCGAGAGCATTGCGGTGTCGGGCGTGTGCCTGACCGTGGTGGCGTTCGACGCCGATGGGTTTGAGGCCGACGTTTCGAACGAGACGCTGGCCCACACCACCCTGGGCGGCCTGCCCGATGGCGCGGCGGTGAACCTGGAGCGAGCCTTGCTGCCGACCGATCGATTGGGCGGGCACCTGGTGTCTGGGCATGTCGATGCGGTCGGCGCGGTGGCGGCGATCGAAGCCGATGCCCGCTCGCAGCGCTGGCGTTTTCGGGTGCCGGCGGCGCTGATGCGCTATATCGCGGTGAAGGGCTCGATCTGCGTTGATGGCGTGAGCCTGACCGTCAACGCAGTCGATGCCGACGGCTTCGAAGTCAACCTGGTGCCGCACACCGTCGCCCACACCGCCTTCGGACACACTGCCGTCGAGGACGCGGTGAATCTGGAAGTGGACGTGGTCGCCCGCTACCTGGAACGCCTGACCCAGGGCTGAGCAGAAAGCCGCGCAGTCGGGATTGCAGCAAAGCCCGGGTTGCCGCGCAGCGTAGCGAGCGCGGGGACAGCCCAAGCGAAGGCGCAGCGGGCGAGAGCCGCGATCGCCGATAACCGAACCATCGAGCCATTCCCGGCTTACGGCCTTCGGCCTAAGCCCAATACTGTTCAGATAGAAAAATATAGGGCAGAATAGCTCTCCGTCAACCCCATGGCGGAGAGCGACGATGGCACGGACACGAAAATCCCTTCCAGGCACGGTGGATGTGGCGCATCTGATCAGCGCGGG
>JAXMJH010000007.1:0-34594 GCA_034376725.1 Lysobacteraceae bacterium
GATTCGATGACCGCCACCGGCAGGCATTCGGTTGCGCCGTACGGCGTCCAGAACTGAGCCTCGAGAGGCAGCAGCTCGCGCATGCGCGCCACCACCTCGGGCGGCACCGGCGCGCCGGCCGAGGTGACCCGGCGCAGCCCGGACAGCGGTGCCCCGTGCTCGGCCAGTACCCGCATCAGGGCAGGCGATCCGAACAGTTGGTCGACGCCGAAGCGCTCGATGGCGTCCAGCAGCCGGTGCGGGTCGGCCTGCGCCGGCCGGGTCGGGTCCATGTCGGGAATCACGCTGGCCAGGCCCAGCGCCGGATCGAACAGCGCGAACGGCGGGAAGGTCGGCAGATCCACACCACCCGGCGCAATCGCGAAGGCATCGCGCAGCAGCGCGACCTGGGCCAGAAAATGCCGGTGCCGATAGACCACGCCCTTGGGCACGCCGGTGGAGCCGGAGGTGAACAGGATGGCGGCGATGTCGTCAGGGCCGGTGTCGACCTCGACCGGACCGGCCGTCGCGCCGGCGGCTTCGACCTGCGCCAGGGTCGGCCCCGACCAGAACCAGCGTCGCCCGACCGTCACTCGCCGCTGGACATGGCCGCGCCCCCAGCCGAACAGCAGGCTGGCCGCCTGCGCAAGGGCAATGCCGATGAACGCCTGCGGCTGGGCTTCGCCCAAGCAGGCCTTGAGCGCGCGCCGATCGATGCCCGGATCGACCAGCACCGGCACCACGCCGGCCTTGAACAGCGCGAACATCAGCGCGAAAAACTCCGGCCCCGGCCGCACCATCACCACCGCGCGCTCGCCGCGCACGATGCCGCGACGCGCCAGGCCGGCCGCGATGGCATTCGAGCGCTGGTCCAGTTCGCGATAGGTCAGCGCAATGTCGTAGCGCGCCATCCCCGATCGCGCCCGGCCGCCGGGACAGCGCAAGGCAATGGCATCGGGCCGCTCGGTGGCCATGCGGATCAGCGCATCGGCGATGTTGCAGCGCTCGGCGGTCATCGCGGCATTGTAGCCGCTGCCGAAACCGCCTCCGGCCACCATCGCCCTTCTCCCGGAAATACCCCGCCAGCACGTCACACCCCGGTCGCGGGCGTGGCCCGCTCCTACTGAGAGCGCTCAGACCGGGTTGCGATCGAGGAAATCGCGGATTGCCGGGCGCAGACGCTCGTGCGCGTCTTCGAGCACGTAATGCCCCGCGTCGGGATAGGCATGGACGTCGGCGCGCGGCAGAGCCTGGCGGAAGCGATCGAGAAAGTGCCGGTTGAACACGAAATCACGCAGTCCCCAACCGATGAATACCGGCCGGTCGGCGAACCCGGCGAGGTGCTGACCCGACGCTTCCACCAGCGCCCAGGCCGGATCGGACGGGCCAAGCGGAATGTCCTGCACGAAGCGGTGCACGGCGCGCCGGTTATCCCAGCTGTCGTAGGGGGCAACCAGCGCCCGGCGCTGATCGACCGGCAGCCGGCGCAAAACCCCGGTGCGCGCCGCGCCCTCGGCGAAGGCATTCAGCCCGCGCACCAGCAGCGCGCCGATCAGCGGCGTGCGGGCCAGCCGAAGCTGCCACGGCAGTCGTCGACCGCTCGGCATGGGGAATGCGGCGGTATTGAGAATCACCAGCCGCCGCACTGCCGCAGCGTGGGCAAGCGCCCAGCCGAAGCCGATCATCCCGCCCCAGTCGTGCACCACCAGGGTCACCCGCTCCCGCACATCGAGCGCATCGAGCAGCGTGCCCAGGTCTTCGACCCGCGATTGCAGGGTGTGCCGGTAGTGCGCATCGTCCGGCTTGTCCGACAGCCCCATGCCGATGTGATCGGGCACGATGCAGCGATAGCGGTCGCTGAGCCCGGCCACCAGATGCCGCCAGTAATAGCTCCACGACGGATTGCCGTGCACCATCACCAGCACTTCGCCATCGCGCGGGCCTTCGTCGAGATAATGCATGCGGATGCCCGGTCGCACTTCGCAGTGCCGGCTGGCGAACGGGTAATCGGGGTAAGTCATTCGGGAAATTCCAGTGTGGATTGGCGATCTTCGTCGTCGAACGGGTCGGCCAGAACGCGGCCGCCAGCGCGCACGATCATCGCATGCACCGCCGGCACGGCGTTGATTGCGCTCAGCGCGGCCTCGGGATGGGAATTCGCAAACACCCGGAACACCTCATCGGCAAACCCCTGGCCAATCAGCTCGACGCCGGCAAAGTCCAGCCCCACGCGGCGGAAGCGATCCACCCGCTGAAGCAAGCGCTTGGCCTGCGAGCGGGAAATGAGACTTTCCTCGCCGATGCGCGCCAGGCGAACCGGCACGATGGTGCGTTCGAAACTGTATTCGTCCGGCACAACACGCCCTGATTTTCCAACTGAACTCACATGGCCTCCTTGCCGTTGGCGGTGCCGACATCTTCGCCCGGATCATCGATCGCTGCCAGCACGCCGCGCGCCAGGTATTGCCGGCCCCAGGCGCGGCCGGTGGTTTCCTCGATCAGGCCGGCGCTTTCGAGCGTGGCCAGGACCTTGCGTGCTGTCGGATCGCTGACGCCGAGCAGTGCCTTGACGCGCTTTGCGTCGACAAAGGGGTTTTCGAACAGGGCATCGACCAGGGCCAGCGCGCGGGGATCGTTCGCCAGCCTCTCCCGCATCCCTGCCTGCAGGGCGAGCAATTGCCGGGCCTGACGCACGGCGCGCCGCGCGCTCCACTCGACGCCGGCCAGGAAATAATGCAGCCATCCGTTCCAGTCGCCGTGAGTGCGCACGCGCATCAGGCCGCGATAGTAGTCATCGCGGTGACGCTCGATGTACTCGGACAGATACAGCAGCGGCTGCGACAGTCGCCCGCGCTCGATCAGGAACAGGGTGATCAGCAGGCGGCCGACGCGGCCGTTGCCGTCGAGAAAGGGATGTATTGCTTCGAAGTGCTCGTGCATCAGCGCGCACTGGATCAGGTCGGGCAACTCGTCGCGGCGGTGCAAGAAAACCTCCCAGGCCGCCACTGCCTCATGCATTTCTGCCGGCGGCGGAGGCACATAGGGGGCGTTTGCCGGCGTGCTGCCGTGCGGGCCGATCCAGTTCTGGCTGCGACGGAACTCGCCTGGAGTGGCGTTATCGCCGCGAACTCCACGCATCAGCCGCTCATGCAATTCGCGCACCAGGCGCAGCGACAGCGGCAATGCATGCAGCCGGGCGATGCCGTGGTCGAGCGCGGTGACGTAATTGCGGACTTCGCGCACATCGTCCGGCGAGGCTTGCGCCGGGCGCCCGGCCTCCTCGGCGAGCAGGTCCGTGAGGCTGGCTTGGGTGCCTTCGATGCGCGAGGACAGCACCGCTTCGCGCCGCACATACGGGGCGATCAGCAGATGCGCGTTGGGCAGCACTTGCCCCAGCCCGGACAGCTCGCTCAGCGCGGCGTCGGCCACCGACAGCAGGCGGACCAGCGCGGGGGTGTAAGCGATGGCAGGCGGCAGCGGCGCCGGAACGAAGGCGTGATAACCCTGCGAGGCGCGAATGACGCGACCGGCTTGCGGAGCCTTGAATTCGCTGGGGTCCATGACGACCTTTGAAAGATGGCTTGCGTTTTCCGCGATGCTTTGAAACGAATACGCATCATCCTTTCAAAGCCTGACAAGCAATGCAAGCGATGTTTCAGAAGTCCTTTGCAGCGATGCGACGGGGGCCGGCGGCAAATCGCCGACGCCGGCCTACCACTCCACCTCGGCCATCGAGCAGTTCAGGCCAGAGCCGATGCCGAGCAGGGCGATGCGCTTGCCCTTGGTCAGCCGGCCGAGTTCGTTGAGCTTGCTCAGCGCCACCGGTACCGAGGCCGGGCCGATGTTGCCGTGCATGGGGAACACCGTGAGCACCTTGGCCGGGTCGATGCCCAGCAGCTCGGTGAAGGCGGCGGTGTGTACCTTGCTGATCTGGTGGACCACGAACTCGTCGAGCTCGTCGGCGGCCCAGCCCAGGCTGGCGCGGGCGGCCTGGAAGGTCTTGGCGGCCAGCTTCAGGCCTTCGACTAGCAGGGTGCGGGTGTCGGTGACCATGCGATCCATGTTGCCCCGACACAGGTGCGAAAACTCGGTGGCGGCACGGGTGACGCTGCCCTTGAAGGCATGGCCATCGGGCAGCAGCTCGCGTCGGCCCAGCACCATGGCAGCGGCGCCCGAGCCCAGGGTGAGCGAGGCGAATTCGTCGCGGAACTGGTCGGGGCCGACATCAGGCGCTGTCAGCCGCTCGATGGTGCGCTCGGTGATGACGTTGGAGACCTCGCCATCGACCACCAGGCCGTATTCGATATCGCCGCGTTCGATCATCCGCGCGGCGATGTCCATGCCGTTGAGGAAGGCCAGGCAGGCGTTGCCGACATCGAAGTTCTGGCAAGTGTCGGCCAGACCCAGATTGCCGTGGATGATGCTGGCGGTGGATGGTTCGAGGTAATCGCGACACACCGATGTATTGATCAGGATGCCGATATGCTCGTGCGCCACGCCAGACGCGGCCAGGGCCTTCTGCGCGGCCAGGGTGGCGGCATCCGACGGCATGGTGTTGCCGTTCCAAATGCGCCGTTCGTGGATGCCGGCCACGTCTTCCAGCAGGTTGTCGCGGATTCCCAGACGATCGAGCGTGGGCTGAAGGCGCTTCATGATGTCGGCCGAACTCAACCGAATGGGTGCATCGACGTGGGCAACGCTGGCAATGGAGACGTTCTTATAGAGCATCCTGGCTGGTCCTTAGCGATCTGACGGAATGGGGAAACCCAGCAGTATACGCCGGCCCCGGCGGGCAACCTTCAAACTGACCATTGAGCGCACGTACCGGGTTGCGCGCACATCGGGTCGGCCGCGCTATCGGCAACGGCCATGAGCCTGCGCGGGCGAAGCCGAGCGGGCTACTCGCCCGCATTTTGCGCCGCGCTCCTGCTGCCACCGGCGCGACGGATCGGCGTGAGAAATGCAGGACAGTCTTACTCGTCGAGCGGGAACGTCTGAACCTTGTCCTTGTCCTCGCCCTCGGCCCGGGCCGCAGGGCGGGTCGGGGCGGCGACCCGGGCCGCCGTTTGCGGGCCGCAGGTATAGGCGATGAAGCGCTGCTCACCGTCGCGGGGTTCGGTCTTGGGCTGCACGGTGTCGGCGCCGAGCGAAACCGCTTCGTTGCGGGCCAGGGTTTCCAGCTCGTCGCGCACCTTGATCGAACTGCGCTTGTAGAACGCCACCTGGTCTTCGACGGTGACGCCGATCTCGCCCCGGCGCTGGCAGGCCGAGAGGTCCTCGCGGGCGCTGGCGACCCGTACGCCGGCGCCGTCCGGGCTCATCTTGACCCAGGTGCATCCGCTGGCCAACGCGGCGCAGATCAACAACGACAGGCGAAACAACATGTCGATTCCTCGAAAAGGCAGGGGCGTATTGTCACCCCTGCCCGGCTGAACGGCCAGTGAGTCGGCCTCAGTCTGCGGCGCCGACCGGATTGCCATCGGAATCCAGTACCACCACTTCGCCCAGATTCAGCTCCCGAATCGGCGCTTCGATCTTGCTCAGGTCGCCAACAATCACCCAGGTGAGCGCGTTGGTATCGAGTCCGGCGACTGCGGTACGCACCTGCTCGGTGGTCATCGCTTCGGTGCGGGCCTGCTCGCGAACCACGTAGTCATCCGGCCGGCCGTAGCTGACGATGCCGCCCATCGCGCCGAGCACCGCACCGGCTGTCTCGTAAGCGCCCGGAAGGCCGCGAATGTTGCGGTTCTTGATTTTCTCCACTTCCTCGACGCCGGGCGGGTTGGCGCCGGTGAATGCGCTCAGCTCGGCGAGGATCTCCTTGATCGAATCGGCGGTGCGATCGATCTGCACCGGGGCGGATAGAATCCACGGCCGCTGGCCCTTGGCACCGAATGCACTGCTGCGCGCGCCGTACGACCAGCTCTTGTCTTCGCGCAGGTTCATGTTGATGCGCGAGGTGAAGGTGCCGCCGAACACGCCGTTGCCGATATCGAAATCCAGCGCGGTCGGCTCGGCGCTCGAGCCGACCAGGAGGCTAGCCAGGATGTTGGCCTGCACGGCGCCGGGCTGGTCGACCAGATAGACGCGCGGTGCGGCCGGCGCGGCGACCGGCGCTATGTTCTTGGTCGGCAGCGGGCTGGCCGGCGCCTTCCAGCGGCCGAACTGGCGCTCCAGGCGCGGCAGCACGTCGGCCAGCGTGGTATCGCCGACCACCAGGATGGTCGCATTGTCCGGGCGCAGCCAGTTGCGCTGGAAAGCCAGCAGATCGTCGCGACCGAGCGACTGGATCGAGGTCGCATCGCCGCTGCCGGTGAACGGGATGGCGTAGGCGTGGCCGACGCCGTACATCAGCGGCGGCAGCAGCCGGTAGGCGATCGACTGCGGCTGGGTCTTTTCCTGGGCAATGCGGGCCAGCCACTGCTTGCGCACCCGCTCGATCTCGGCCCCGGCGAAGGTCGGTCGCAGGGCGACATCGGCCAGCAGGCCGAGCGATGCGTCCAGCCGCTCGGTCAGCGCAGACAGCGTGATGGTGCTGGTATCCAGGCCCGATCCGGCATTGATCTGCGCACCTTCGGCTTCGATTGCGGCGGCCATTTCGAGCGCGCCGCGGGCACCGGCGCCTTCGGTCAGCATGGCCATGGCGAAACTGGCGGTACCGGGTCTGGCGCCGGCATCGGCGGCGAATCCGGCGTCGAACTGCAGGGCGATCTGGACCACCGGCACTTCGTGGCGCTCGGCCAGCACCACCTCGATGCCATTCTTCAGGCGAGCGCGCTCCAGCGCCGGGAAGCTGATGTCGGGAAACTCTTCGACCACCGGCACGCCCGCGCTGCGGTCGACGTCGCTGGCGACAGTGCCGTGCTCGGGGAACGGCACCACGGTCAGGGTGTGATCGCCACGCGCCAGCCAGCGTTTGCCGGCCGACTGGATCTGCTCGGCGGTCATCGACTCCAGCCGCGCCAGGCTGTCGCGGAAGCAGCCGGCATCGCCGGCGAAGACGGCACATTCGGCCAGCACATCGGACTTGCCGCCGAAACCGCCGATGCGCTCGATGCCGCGCACGAATCCGGCGCGGTACAGCGTGCGCGCCTGTTCCAGCTCGGCTTTTTCGATGCCGTCGGTCAGCAGGCGATTGAGCTCCTCGTCGATGATCGCCTCGACCTGGGCCGGGTCCACGCCATTCTTGACGGTGGCCTGGATGATGAACACGCCAGACAGCTCCAGCCCAAAGGTGCCGGCACTGACGTTGTCGACCAGTTGATCCTTGTGCACCAGTCGGGCGTTGAGCCGGGAGGACTGGCTGCCGCCCAGCACCTGGCCAAGCAGGGCGAGGTAATCGGAATCCTCATGGGTGAAGTTACCGGCGTTCCATACTTTGTACAGGCGCGCCTGGGCCACGCGGTCGTACATGGTTTCACGGGTCGATTCGTTGCGCGGCGCGATCCAGGAATTTCGGCGGGTCAGCGGCGGGCCAGCCGGAATATCGCCGAAGTAGCGGGACACTTTCTCGCGCGCGGTGGCCAGGTCGATGTCGCCAGCCAGTACCAGCACGGCATTGTTCGGGCCATACCAGGTCTTGAACCAGTCCTTCACGTCATCGGTGCTGGCCGCGTCGAGATCTTCCATCGAGCCGATCGGCAGCCACGAATACGGATGCCCGGCCGGGAAGCTGGATTTGAAGATGGCGTCCCAGACCCGGCCATAGGGCTGATTTTCCCCCTGGCGCTTCTCGTTCTGCACCACGCCGCGCTGCTCGTCGAGCAGGGCCTGATCGATGGCGCCGACGAAGTGGCCCATGCGATCGGATTCCATCCACAGCGCCATGTCCAGCGCGGTGGTCGGGACATTCTGGAAGTAGTTGGTGCGATCGAAGCTGGTGGTGCCGTTCATTCCGGTGGCGCCCACTTGCTCGAAGGGCGCGAAGTATTCGCCCTGATAGTTTTCCGAACCCTGGAACATGAGGTGCTCGAACAGGTGCGCGAATCCGGTCTTGCCGACCGGCTCGTCCTTCGAGCCGACGTGATACCAGATGTTGACGGCGACGATCGGTGCCTTGCGGTCGGTATGCACGATCACCCGCAGGCCGTTGTCGAGGGTGAACTCCTCGAAGGGAATGTCCACATTGGCCAGTGCCCTGGCCGGCAGCAGGAAAACCAGCGCGAGGACGGCGATACGGGTCAGGGTTGAAGTCATGCCAGGTCTCGTTGTCGGAGCGCCGCCAGTCCAGCGGCAGACCGATCAGTTTAGTCAAGCTTGACGCCGCCTACACTAGGCCATAAGGCATGCTGGACGCATGAGCGAAGAATCGAGAGCCGAACCCAGCGTACTGATAACCGGATGCAGCCGCGGCCTGGGCCTGGAATTCACCCGGCAACTGGCCACGAGCGGCGCCCGGGTGATCGCCACCTGCCGCGATCCCAATGGCGCGGATGCGCTCAACGCGCTGGCGGCGGACCATCGGGGACGGATCGACGTGCTGGCGCTCGATGTCGGCTCGCCCGCAGCGATCAAGACGCTGGCCCGGCGACTCGGCGAGCAGGACCAGACCCTGGACTGGCTGATCAACAACGCCGGCGTGCTGCCCACCGGAGAAAAATTCGGCGCCATCGACGCCGATGTTCTCAGTCACACCCTTGCGGTCGACGCGGTTGCGCCGTTTCTCCTGGCCCAGGCACTCGCCCCGCTGCTCCGCCGCGGTCGGGCGCCGCGGATCGCCAGTATTTCCTCGATCCTCGGCTCGGTAGCCGAGTGCGAGGCGTTCCGCACGCCCAGCTATGCCATCGCCAAGGCGGCACTGAACATGGCCAGCGTGCTGCTGGCCCGCGCGCTGTCGCCCGACGGCATTCGCGTGGTGGCGCTGCACCCCGGCTGGGTGCGCACCGACATGGGCGGCGAGGGCGCCGAGATCGATCCACAGACCTCGGTGAGCGGCCTGCTTTCGGTCATCGAATCGCTGACCGAAAGCACCGACGGCGCCTTCCTCGACTATCGCGGCGAGACCGTGTCATGGTGAACGCGCGCGCTTTCTCATGCTTGCTTGCGTTCGCTGCAGCAGCGGTCGCACCGTCGATCAACGCTGCATCGAGCACCTGGCAGTCGTATCAGGGCGAGGCGCGCGACCCCGGCGACGGGTCGCTACTTTATGTAGAACAACACTTTCAGCGCTTCGACGCCGACCGGCTGAGCGAGCGGGTGGTGGCATACCTGTGCCCGAGCGGCGAGGGCATGTTCGCGCGCAAGCGGGTCGATTACACGCGGTCGTTGACCGCTCCGGCGTTCGATCTGCGCGATGCCCGAAGCGACTATCGCGAGGGCATGGTCCGGCGGGCCGACGACCGGGTGGCGCTGTTTGCCGGCGAGATGAACGCCGACCCGGTGCTCAGCTTCGAATCGGCGCCCGCCGATCTGGTCGCCGATGCCGGCTTCGATGAGTTCGTGCGCCAGAACTGGTCGTCGCTGAGCCAGGGGCGGAGCGTGTCGCTGCGTTTTGGCGTGCCGTCACGTGCCGGCAGCTACCGGTTCCAACTGGTTCCGGATGGGGAAACGACCTGGGGCGACCGGCCAGCGCTGGCCCTGAAACTTCGCCTGAGCGGATTTCTTGGCTGGTTTGCGCCCGACATCCGGGTGCTCTACGACCTGGAGCAGAAGCGATTGGTGAATTACCGGGGCTTAAGCAATCTGCGCGATGCGGCCGGCACTCAGCTCCGAGCGCAGATAGCGTTTCCGCAATCGCCGGTTTCGGCCCCGTCCGGCGCGGTCGAGGCGGTACTGGACACACCGCTCGTCGCCTGCGGTTCCGAATCGGCACTGTCCACGGCCGATCGCGCAACCGAAAAAGCGTCCGGATCCGAACACCCGAATCGAGATACCTAGCCTTTATATTCAATCATTTGGAAGTTGGCACGGCTTGTGCATCGGGCTGATTGCATTGGTCTTTCACTCAAGGGCTTCCCCATGAAACTGCAAACAGCACTGTCCCGCGGGCTGACTGCACTGCCGCTGCTGTTCGTCCTCGCCTTCTTCGCGTTGCCCGACCCTGCCGAGATCTCGGCATGGCCCGACACGCCGGTTGTGGCTTCGCCGTCCACGGCGCCGGATACATGCAGCGACAACCGTCGGCGTGCCCTACTGTTCGTGGCGCTTATGCCGGCCGACCTGCCGCCCCGGCTGCACGGGCGCGCGGGTGCCTGCCCGGTCTGAATCCCGGCGCCGGTCGGCGATCCGGCGGGTCGGCCGGGCGATAATGCGCGGATGTTCCACGTCATCCTCTTCGAACCCCGCATCCCGCCCAACACCGGCAACGTCATCCGCTTGTGCGCCAATACCGGCGCCCGGCTGCACTTGATTCGCCCGCTCGGCTTCGCCGTCGATGATGCCCGGCTGCGCCGCGCCGGCCTGGATTACCACGAATTCTCCGACATGCAGGTCCATGACGATCTGGACCGCTGCCTGAGCGCATTGGGCGGACCCCGGGTCTTCGCGCTCTCGACGCGCGGGACGCTGCGCTACGATCAGCCCGCTTTTCGCTCTGGCGATGCGTTTCTGTTCGGTCGGGAAGACGCCGGCCTGCCCGATGCGCTGCTGACGGCGCTACCCGAGTCGCAGCGGCTCAGGTTGCCGATGCGCGCAGGCAATCGCAGTCTCAATCTGTCCAACGCGGTGGCCATCACCGTGTTCGAGGCCTGGCGTCAGTTGGGCTTCGCGGGTGCCAGCTGAATCGCGACAGAACTCCGAGCTGAACACGGCAGGGCAGTTCAGCCACCGATCAAGCAAGGCTGCGGATACTCCCCCGACGTCGCGCATTGCGGCGTACTCCCCTGAACAATCGAGATGGAAATCATGAAGAAAATCACCTTGCTCGCCTCCGCCCTTCTCCTCGCGTTGCCGCTCGCCGGCCAAGCCCAGGAGATCAGTTACAACTACATCGAAGGCGGCTACTCGCAGATCAACTCCGACGTCGACGCCGATGGTTGGGCGCTGAACGGATCGGTTGCGCTGACCAAGGAATTCCACGTCTTTGGCGGTTACTCGCAGAACGAGTTCGACAACAGCAACGTCGACCTGGACATCTTCAACGTCGGCATCGGCTACAACCACGCGTTCAGCAGCAAGCTGCACGGCTTGGCGCGGGTCGGCTACGAGAATTTCGACACCAACTTCGGCGGCTCGATCGACGCATGGTTCACCGAAGTCGGTGCGCGCGGCGTGCTGGGCAGCCACGTCGAGGGCTGGGCGCTGGCCGGCTATGAAGATGCCGACAATATCTCCGGCGAGTTCTACGGCAAGCTTGGCTTGCTGGTGAAGTTCACCCCGCGGCTCGGGGTCAGCGCCGAAGTCAAGCTGATCGACGGCGACGAGCAGATTTTCGTCGGACCGCGCGTCACGTTCTAAGCGGCATCGCATCGACGGCCCGACTCGCGGGCCGTCGATGATGTGGATTCAGGCCGGCGTACCGTCTGGAAATTCGGCCTTCTGTTCGCGCGAAAGCAAGCGCCGCAAGCCCTGTTCGGGCGTGATCGCGCCGTGCAGCACCTGCTGCACCAACTGCGAAATCGGCAGATCCAGCCCGTGCTGTCGGGCCAGACGCATCACTTCGTCGGCGGTTTGCACGCTTTCCACGACCTGACCGATCGCCGACATCGCCTCGGCCACCGTTTGACCACGACCCAGGGCCAGGCCCAGCCGCCGATTGCGCGACAGATCGCCGGTGCAGGTCAGCACCAGGTCGCCCAGCCCGGCCAGCCCCATCAAGGTTTCGCTGCGGCCGCCGATCGCTTGATTCAGGCGCAGCATCTCGTTCAGACCGCGGGTGATCAGTCCGGCACGGGCATTGTTGCCAAGACCCATGCCATCGGCCACGCCGGTAGCCACCGCGAGCACATTCTTCATTGCGCCACCAAGCTCGGCGCCGATCAGGTCGGTACCCGAGTAGGCGCGGAACGCCGGACCGTGAAGACTGGCGGCCACCTTCTGGGCAAAACCGGCATCATCGGAATGGACGGTCACCGCCGTCGGCAGACCGCGTGCCACCTCCTGGGCGAACGATGGCCCGGTGACCAGTGCCAGGCGTGCGGTATCGCCGAGCTGCTCGCGCGCCACTTCATGAAGAAACCGGCCGGTGCCCGGTTCGAAGCCCTTGCAGGCCCAGGCCAACCCGGCTTCGGGCGGCAGATAGGGGGCGAGCTGTCTGAGTGTGCCGGCAAACGCATGGCTGGGAACCACGATCAGCGCCAGTTCGGAGCTGGCGGTAATCGCCGCCAGATCGGTGCTGGCGCGCAGCCCCGGCGCCAGCGCTATCCCCGGCAGGTAGCGCGGGTTCTCGTGCCGGCCATCGATGGCCGCGATCAGGTCCCGATCGCGGCCCCACAGCGTGGTGACATGCCCGTTGGCGGCAAGCACGGAGGCCAGCGCCGTCCCCCAGGAACCGGCGCCGAGCACTGCCACGCGAAGCGCCTTGGCGCTCATGGCAATCAGGCGTTACCGGCTTCTGGTGCGGCCGCGCCGTCTCCGGCTTGCTGTTCGGCGCGCCGGCGCAGGTTTTCCTGATACAGGGCGTCGAAATTGAGCGGCTGAAGGTAGAACGGCGAGAAGCCACCGCCCTGGATCAGATCGCTGACCGTCTGCCGGGCATATGGATAGATGATCGCCGGACACTGGGTTGCCAGTACGTAGTCGAGGTTGCGCTCGTCGAAACCGTTTGCCAGGAAGACGCCGGCCTGCTTGATCTCGACCAGATAGACGGTTTTTTCTCCGATCGCGCAGGTCACGGTGACGGTCAGCACCACCTCAAAGGTGTCCTCGCCGACGCGATTGACCGTCTGAGCCATGTTCAGCTGCAGCTTCGGCTGCTCCTGCTCGGCGAAGATCTGGGGCGCATTCGGCGACTCGAACGATACGTCCTTGAGGTAGATGCGCTGTACGGCGAATTGCGCGCCGCCTGTCGTTTCAGCAGCGGCCGCGCCGTTGCCGGTTTGTTCTTCGGCCATGAATCACTCCGGAAAAAGGGTTGAGGACAGCGTCGTTTGGGCGACGCCAGAATGAACGACGCATTATTTCACGGTCTGGGAGTCAAACCAAATCGCGCCGCCGTCAGGCCGGGTCAGCGACCTCTGCCGAGCGGCAGCTCGGCCTGCTGCCAGGCCGCGATTCCACCATCGAGCACATGAACCCGTGCGAACCCGGCCGCGACCAGACGGTCGGCGGCCGGTCCGGCAGTCGCGCCGCGAGGGCAAACCAGCACGACGGGCAGCTCGCGCGCCTTGCTCAGTGCCTTGCTATCGGGGTTGAACTGGCTCATCGGCAGGTGCAGCGCGCCGGCGATATGACCCTTCTCGTACTCGGCCTGCGGACGCAGGTCGACCACCAGGCCCTGCTCGCGATTCACCAGCTCGGTCAGCCGGGCCGGAGAAACCATCTGATACTTGCGGCGCAGCCGGCCCAGTTCGCCGAGGACCAGTGCCAGCGTCACGCCCAGAAAGGCCAGTGAGAGAATCAGATTGTTGGCGATGAAATCGGTGATGCGATCGGGACTCACTAGCCACTCCTGGGTCGTTCATGAGGTGGCTGCCTGTGCTCGGCAGTCAACCGGGACGCGATTGTCGCCGATGCGCTCGCCCCGGGCAAAGGCAGTGATGCAGCCGGCCGTCAGTCGAGACTGGGCGGCCGCGACATCAGCAGCCAGCGTTCGACTGTCGGATCCCAGCGCCATTCTTCGCGATGGCGGATGACCCGCTCGGCCAGGGTGTTGAGATTGATCAGCCCGATCTGAACCTCGCGGATCCGATGTCCCTGGGCGTCTTCGGCCTCGGCCAGCACGTTGTAGCCGCTGACCCGAAACTGCTGATAGCGGGATACCTCGACACCGGTCAGCGGCACCTCGGCGAAGACCATCGGGTCGGTAAAGGGCGCACCGGCCAGCAGGCCCTCCCAGCGTATGGCTGCGGAATACTGATAGACCGCGGTCTGGTAGGCGTCTTTTCGGCTGGGCGAAAGGCAGCCGACCAAGACCACACAGACCAGGATCGCAAATGACCACGACGAGCGCTTCATGGCTGCATTCTACCTGTCGTCGGCGACTTGACCAGCCATACCGTCCTGCGGCTTGAGCCGTGCCACGAAACGCGCCTCCATTTCCGCCGCCTCGCCGCCTTCTGGAAGCAAGACGCGGGCGGCGGCCTGGACGCTCGCCTGGCCCGATTCCCGCAACCGCGCGATGAAGACTGCCCAGTCGGCGCCATCGGCCAGACCGCCCTCGCATTCGAGATCGGCGAACAGCGGCGCCCGATATCGGACCCGGCTGTCGGCGACGAACACCTCGGCCGCCAGACCTTCGCGGGCCAGACCCAGAGTCACCTGACCCCAGGCCGCCAGCGTCATCGCGCTGCACAGGCTGCCGCCGAAAGCGCAGCCCTTGTCGTTCACGTTGGCCGAAAGCGGGGCACGCAGCCGAAGCTGGCGCGGCCCGGCCGCGACCGGCACCAGCGCCATCGCCCGCACCGGCGGCATGCTTTCGAACAGCGCTGCCAGGTTATTGAGTTCTATGTCGATCATGGCGTCCTCACCTGCGCCTGTGCCAAGCTGAAACCATGAATTCCGCCTCCCGCCCGGCCTGCGAACTGCAAGGATGGTATGTCATCTCACTGCGGCCCGTGGGCGGACATGCTGGCCTCAGGCGGGCGCTAAGCGCGTGCGGCGCGCAGTTGCTGGCGATTTCGCCATTCCGTCTGGCCGGCCTGCCGGATGCCGAAGCCGAACTGACCGATGCGCTGGCCGCCCCCGTGGCGATATTCACCAGCCCGGCCGCCGTGCGCTTCGCGGCCCGCCTCCGGTCGCTGCGCCGGTCGCCAGGGGCGCTGTGGTGCGCCGTCGGCGCTGGAACTGCGGCGTCGCTCCGGCGCGCTGGCGTCGAGGCGGTGCTGCATCCGCGTCAGCGCATGGACTCGGAAGGCCTGATGGCGCTTGAACCACTGCAGGCGATTGCCGGCCGCGCAGTCGGCGTGATCACGGCGCCCGGCGGCCGGGGCGTGCTGATTGAGCTCCTTCGTCAGCGCGGTGCGCGCGTGGCCCGTGCCGATGTTTACCGACGCGAACCTGCACGCATCGCGCCGCATCGCCTGGCCGCGCTCGATGCCCTTCCCCGGCGAACGGCCATCCTCATCAGCAGCGCCGAAGCGCTGGACGCGCTGTGGAACCAGCTGGACCCGGCGCGGCGCGAGCGGCTGGTGCGGGCGCTGGCGATCGTCAGCAGTGCGCGACTGGAGACACTGGCCCGGCAGAAAGGCTTCGGAACAATCTGCCTGGCGGACAGTGCGCGACCACGGGCCATGGTCTCTGCGCTCGCCGAAGCTGCCTTGTCGCCGGCGTTCCGGTAGGATGAACGTCACTCCCCGCTCGTTTTCCGGTCTGCGCTTTGAACGGCTCCACAACCGATACCGACCCACCCGAATCCAGGCGACGCGTCGGCTGGCGCGCGCTGCTCTGGCTGTTTGCGCTCGCGGCATTGACCGTCGGCGGATTCTGGACCTGGCACAACCGCGCCACGATCCTGCCCTGGCTGCCCGCACTGACCGGCGAGCCAGTGCCCGAAGGCCCTTCGGTAGAGGCTCGTCTGAGCGCGCTGGAGAGCGCTGTCGAGGCAATGCGCCTGGAGCAACGGCAGCAGTCGCGCCGGCAATCGGACAGCAGCGCCGCGCTCGGCGTGATCCGCGAAGAGCTGTTCGGCGTGCGCGACCGCGCGGCTCTGCTCGAGCAGACCATAGAGCAGGCTACGGCCCGGACGCTGCGCGCCGAGCACCTGTTCCGGCTGGACGAAGTGGAGCTGCTGCTCAGCCTCGGCGAGCAGCGGCTTGAGCTGGCCGACGATCTGGCATCGGCAATCCAGGCTTACACCCTGGCCGCGCAAAGCCTCAGCCGGATGAGCGAACCGCGCTACGTCACCCTGCGCCAGACGCTCGATCAGGAACTGGCCGCGCTGCGCGCCCTGCCGCCCGATCCCCGCGCCAAGGCCGCCGGCGAGCTGGACGCCGTGGAAGCCGCTCTGGCGACGCTGCCGGTGCGCGAAAGCGCGCTGGCCAGCGAAACCGACCGCTCTCGCCTGTCCCGCCTGCTTGGCCAACTGGTTCAGGTGCGACCCGTGGGCGATGAACTGGCACTGCGTGCCGAAGACCGGAGTGCCGGCCTGACCGCAGTGCAGTTGCAGCTGGCGATGGCGCGGCTGGCCCTTGAGCGCCGCAACCGCGAGGATTTCGCTCACGCTGTCGGGCGGATCGATGGCTGGCTGCAGCGGCTGTATTTCGAGAGCCCGGAGCGGATGGCGCTTCAGGCCCGACTGAAGGCGTTGGCCGACCTGCCGCTCGCGCTCGATGTGCCGGTCCTGGGCAGCACGCTTGAACAGCTCCGGCAACACCGCGATGGCGCGACCCCGCCGCCGGCCCCGGTCGACGACGATGCGCCGCTACTGTAACCGAAGGACCGCCACGAGACGCCCGACATGAGCCTGTTCCGAACCACCCTGCTGCTGCTCGCCCTCGCCGTGCTCGGCGGCCTGCTCTGGCAGCTGCTGGCCAGCGATCCGGGTCTGGTGTTGATCCGCCTGCACGGGCGGGAGCTGAGCAGCACGGTGCCGGCCGCCGTGCTGCTGGGTTTGGCCGCGCTGGCCACGCTGTGGCTTGGCTTTCGGCTGCTGCTGTTGCCATTCCAGGGCTGGCGGCGAATCCGCCGTAAGCGCGCCGCCAAACGCCTGCACGACGCGCTGACCGCCGTGCACGAAGGCCGCCCGCTGCGTGCCGCCAAACTCCTGGAGAAGGCCGCCAGCCAGCCCCTGGTGCGCGGTCCGATGCTGGTTGCCGCTGCCCGCGCGGCGCGCGAGGCCGGCAACGGTTCCGAAGCCGAACGCCTTTTGACCGATGCCGACGCGGCCGGCGCCGGGCCGCTGGTGCGGGTCGAACGCGCCGAGCAGGCGATGCGGGTCGGCGAACCCGAACGGGCAATCGAGTTGCTGAGCGGCATCGAAGGCGCGCTCTCGCCCCGAGGGTTGCTGGCCAAGGCGCGTGCGCTCGACCTCGCCCGACGCGCCGACACCGCACTGACTCTGCTGCCCGCGCTGCGCTCCAGCCGCGCACTTCCGGAAGCGGAGCTGGACGACCTGGAGCACACATTGACCCTCAACGCCTTGCGTCAGGCCGACTCTGGCGACTCGCTCGCCGCCCGCTGGAATCGGCTGACCAAGTCCAAGCGGCTGGATGCGACGGTGTGCGGGGTGTTCGCGGAACGCATGGCGGCCTTCGGGCTGGACGACGATGCCGCGGCCAGCGTGGAAAAGAGCCTGGGGCATCGCTGGTCGGAGCCACTCGCACTGATCTACGGCCAGCTGCCCGGTGGCCATGATCCACATCGATTGAAAACCGCCGAAGGGTGGCTTCGGGCGCACTCCGAGAGCGCCGCCCTCGCGCTCACCATTGCCCGGCTGTGCGCGGCGCAGCGGTTGTCGGCCAGGACCGAAACCTACCTGTTCCGCGCCGCTGCCCAAGGCGCCGGCGCCGAAGCCTGGGAGATGCTGGCCATCCAGCTGACCGGCCGGGGCGAGGAAGCCACGGCTCGAGTCTGTCTGGAAAACGCGCTGCGGATCCACCGCGGCCAAGCGCCGGTGGATTTACCCGAACGCGAACTGAGCGACCGGATCAGCGATGAAGCGGTCTCGGAGGAACGCGATCAGCACGGCGTGCCGCGACTGCGCGGCGGCTGAGCCCGCCTGTCCCTCGGGCTTGCCGGGCTTGCCGGTCAGCGCTCGATGATCGCGGTCACGCCCATGCCACCGGCGGTACAGACCGAAATCAATACGCGTCCACTGCCCTTTTCGGCCAACAGCTTGGCGGCCGTCGCGACGATCCGCCCGCCGGTCGCAGCGAATGGGTGACCCATCGCCAGAGACGAACCGACCACGTTGAGCTTGTCGCGATCGATCTCGCCGAGCGGCTTTTTCAGATCCAGCCGATCCTTGCAGAACTCCTTCGACCGCCAGGCCGCCAGCGTACACAGCACCTGGGCGGCGAATGCCTCGTGGATCTCGTAGAAATCGAAATCCTGAAGGGTCAACCCGTTACGCGCGAGCAGCCGGGCCACCGCCCAGGCCGGCGCCATCAGCAGGCCGTCGCCGTGAACGTAATCGACCGCCGCCACCTCGAAGTCGCGCACGAAGGCCAGCGGCGTGTGTCCGCGCTCGGCGGCCCACGCTTCGCTGGCGGCCAGCACCGCCGAGGCGCCATCGGTCAGCGGAGTGGAGTTGCCCGCAGTCAGCGTGCCCTTGCCCGACACCTTGTCGAACACCGGCTTGAGCGTGGCAAGCTTTTCCGGACTGGTGTCCGGGCGCAGGATGTTGTCGCGCTGCACGCCCCGGAAGCCGACCACCAGATCGTCGTAGAAACCGCGCTCGTAGGCCGCAGTAGCCTTGTGGTGCGACTCATAGGCGAGCTGATCCTGGTCTTCCCGGCTGATCTGCCAGTGTTTGGCCATCTGCTCGCAGTGTTCGCCCATGCTTTTGCCGGTGCGCGGTTCGGCAACGCCGGGAAACTCGGGCGCCAGTTCACGCAGCGAAAAACCCTTGAACGCGCGCAACCGGCCGGACAGATCGCGCGCCATGTTGGCATCCAGCAAGCGTCGGCGCAGACGTTTGCCGACCGCAATCGGCACCTCGGACGTGGTGTCCGAGCCGCCGCCGATGCCGGCCTGAATCTGGCCCAGGGCGATCTTGTTGGCGACATGGATGAAGGTATCCAGACTGGTACCGCAGGCGCGCTGCAGGGTGATGCCCGGCGTGTACGGCGACAGACCCGAGGACAGCGTCGCCTCGCGACCCAGATTCCAGTCGCTGGAGTGCTTGAGCACCGCGCCCATGGCCACCTCTCCCAGCGTTTCGCCATGCAGCTTGAAGCGTTCGACCAGGGCGCCGAGCGTTCGGATCGACATTCCCAGGTTGCCGACATCGGCATAGGCGGTGTTGTTTCGGCAAAACGGAATGCGCACGCCGCCCAGGATGGCAACGCGCTGTGGCTTGGAAACGTTCATGGGCACCGGATCGCTGACTGCGGGAGCGGAACGAGCCCGCCCGAGAAAGGAGTAAAGCGTAAGTCAAAGGGTGCGGTCATGATGCGAGCCAGTCAAGCCCCGCCGCCGGAATCCGCATGCGCCTTTGGTCGTAACCCCGAACAAGACCCACCGAGCCAGAAACCGACGCACCCCTCATCAGCGACTTCGACCGCCAGCGCGGCTCAGAGTTCGCGCGTCACCCGCAACACCTCTTCCGCCGAGGTCAGGCCGGCGCGGACTTTGGCCCAGCCGTCGGCCAGCAGGGCCGGGGCGTGCTGGCGGGCGTGGTCGAGCAGGGCCGGTTCGGCGGCGCCGTCGTGGATCAGGCGGCGCAGGGTTTCGTCGATGGCGATCAGTTCGTAGACGCCGGCCCGGCCGCGATAGCCGTTGACGCCGTCGCGCGGGCGACGCAGTTGCACGCCGGATTCGACCGGCTGGCCGAAGGCATTGAACTCGGCCGCGCCGGCCTCGTAGGCCTCGCTCTGATCGGGATCCAGCACGCGCACCAGGCGCTGGGCCAGTACGCCGATCAGCGAGGAAGCGAGCAGGAACGGTTCCACGCCCATGTCGCGCAACCGGGTGATGGCGCCGATGGCCGAATTGGTGTGCAGGGTGGCCAGCACCAGATGGCCAGTGAGGCTGGCCTGGACGGCGATCTCGGCTGTTTCGCGGTCGCGGATCTCGCCGATCATGACCACATCCGGATCCTGGCGCAGGATCGCCCGCAGACCGCGCGCGAAGTCCAGGCCGAGCCGGGGATTGACCTGGGTCTGGCCGATGCCGTCGAGGTAGTACTCGATCGGGTCTTCGACGGTGAGCAGGTTGCGGCTGGCATCGTTGAGCCGCTGCAGGGCGGCATACAGGGTGGTGGTCTTGCCGGAACCGGTCGGGCCGGTCACCAGCACGATGCCGTGCGGCCGGTGGATCAATGCGTCGAGCCGGTCGCGAATGGCCGGCGGCATGCCGAGCTGGTCGAGGTCGAGCCGGCCAGCCTGCTTGTCGAGCAGGCGCAACACCACGCGCTCGCCACCCTCCGGGCCGGCGCCGACCGGAATGGTGCTGACCCGGACATCGACCGGGCGACCGGCGATGCGCAATGAGATGCGGCCATCCTGCGGCAGCCGGCGCTCGGCGATGTCCAGCCGGGCCATCACCTTGATCCGGCTGGCCACCGCAGCGGCCAGGCCCTTGTTCGGGTTGAGCACATCGCGCAGCACGCCGTCGACGCGAAAGCGTACCGACAGCCGCGATTCGAACGGCTCGATGTGGATGTCGGATGCGCCCAGCCGCAACGCTTCGGTCAGCAGCGCGTTGATCAGCCGGATGATCGGCGCGTCGTCGTCGCTTTCCAGCAGGTCCTGCGGTTCGGGCAGGGCGTCGGCGAGGGCTGCCAGATCTTCCGCGCCGCGATCGGCGGCGGCGCTGGCGGCCACGCTGTCGGACTCGCCTTCGGCGTACAGCTGACGCAGGAAGCGGTCGTACTCGGCGTCGGCCAGCGGCTCCAGCTTCAGCGGCGCGCCGCAGTGCCGGCGCAACTCGGCGAGAATTTCCGGCGCGACATCGGCGCGGTGCGCGATCCGCGCGCGGCCGTCCTCCCAGCCCGCCAGCGTGGCGCCGTGCCGGCGCGCGAAGGCGTAGCCGGGGCGGACCGGACGCGGTTCAGTCACCACCGGCCTCCGGTGGAGCGGAGATCGGCGACTGGATCAGGGCCGGCGGATTCATGAACAGGTCGTTGGGGTTTTCCGGCAGCCGGGGCAGGTCGCCGCCACGGATCTTGCCTTCGAATCGCTCCTGCATCTGAATCTGCTCGCTGCGCAGGAAGTTGTATTTCTCGTTCGACATCGCCGCTTCGGTCACCGCGTCGCGCAGGATGTAGGGGCGCAGGAAAATCATCAGATTGCGCTTGCTGCGGGTGGTGTTGCGGGTCTTGAACAGGTTGCCCAGTACCGGAATCCGCGACAGCCCCGGCACGCCCTGGATCGCCTCGCCGACCTCTTCCGAGTTCAGGCCGCCCAGCACCAGCATGCCGCCATCGGGCACCAGCACCGAGGTGCGCACCTCGCGCTTGTTGGTGATCAGGTCGGCCGCGCCCTGGGCCGGCGGCGCCAGCGAGCTGATCTCCTGGACGATGTCCAGGCGCACGCTGTCGCCCTCGTTGACGTGCGGAGTCACTTCCAGAATCAGGCCGACATCGCGCCGCTCGATGGTCTGGAACGGATTGTCCGGCAGGTTGTTGCCGCCCTGCCCGGTCGAGGTGAACGAGCCGGTGATGAACGGCACTTCCTGGGCCACCTTGAACACCGCCGGGTTGTGGTCGAGGGTGACCACGCTGGGACGCGAGAGGATGTTGGCCCGGCCATCGCCGCGCAGCGCCTGCACCAGCACACCAAGCTGAAGCACATCGACCATTGCGCCATCGGGGCCGACCGGCAGGCGCACGGTGCCGTCGAGATAGCCCAGATTCAGGCCCGGCCCAACGCCCAGCGGATTGATCGATGCGCCGAGAATCCCGCCACCGCCGGCGCTGGTGAAGTTGGTGCCGCCGATCACGCCGTTCGACAGGCTGCCGTCGGGATTGTTGCTGATGCCGGTCGCCTGCCACTGGATGCCAAGCGAGTCGGCCAGCTCGTCCGAGACATCGGCGATGACCGCCTCGACCAGCACCTGGGCGCGGCGGATATCCAATTGCCGGACCACAGCGGCCAGGTCGCGGAACACCGCCGGTGCAGCGGTGATCACCAGCGCGTTGGTTTCGTCATGGGAATTGATCACCGCCGCGCGGGCGCCGGAATCGTCGTTGGCGACGCCGGTCAGGCTGGCGGCGATTTCCTCCAGCACCGGTACCAGATCGGTCGCCCGGGCATAGCGCAGGTAGATGACCTGCGAGCTGTCGCCATCGGTCAAGGGCGTGTCCAGATGGGCGATCAGGGTGCGCAGGCGCAGCCGCGCCGAGCGATCGCCCGACAGCAGCACCGAGTTGGTGCGGGCGTCGGAAATCAGTTTGGCGCCGACGCTGCCCGGCGCGGCGGCGCCGGCCTGCTCCAGTTGACCCAGGGTGCGGGCGATCTCGGCGGCATTGGCGTGGCGCAGCGCGACCACTTCGACCTCGGCGCTGGCCGCCACGTCGATGCGTCGCACCAGTTGCTCGATCCGCTCGACGTTGCCGGCGCGGTCGGTGACGATCAGATTTCCGCCCTGGGCCGCCAGTTGCGCGGCCTGCGGCAGCAGCGGGCGAAGCAGGGTGGCGATTTCGCCAGCCGAAACATGCTGCACCGAGATCACCCGGCTGATCATCGCGTCCGGGCTCTCGGCACGGCTCGCCACCCCGCCATCGGTGGTGGCGATGCCCTCGGGCACCACTTTCCACATGTTGCCAGCCGCCACGACCGCGAAGCCATGAACCCGCAGCACCGACTCGAACGTGCTCCACACGCCGGCCTCGTCCAGCGCCACCGACGAGATGACGGTCACCTTGCCGTCGACCCGCGGATCGACGATGAAGCTGCGGCCGGTGATCTGGCTGACGGTCTCGATGAGTACGCCGATGTCGGCCGACTTGAGATTCAGCGTGTGCCGCGCGGCATCGCCGTTGCCGGCCGGCACGGGCGCAGTCGCGACGATCGGCCGGATGGCGGCGCCGTCCTGGGCCGCAAGCTCGGCGGCGAACAGGATCAGAAAGGCGATCAGAAGGAATCGAGGCATGGCGGTCCGGGCTTTCTGGGCGTTAATGAACGGTGAATGGTAGGCGCAAACGCGCGTGCGTGGGCAAACCCGGTCAGTTTCGGATCGTTACCAGCCGGTCGCGGCCGTCGCGGCGGACGCTGAGCACCAGCGGCCCGGACCCGCGCAGACTGGCCTCCAGTGCCTGACGTTGGCCGGGATCGGACACCGCCACGCCGTTGACTGCGGTCACCACATCGTCCGGGTGCAGCCCGATGCGTTCCAGCACGGCGGGGTCGGGCAGCGCCAGGCGCACGCCGATCAGCTGTCCGTTCTCGGTCACCGGCAACACGTTGGCGGTCGCCGCAATGGCCTCCAGCCCCGGTGCCTGAGCCGCGCGGGCGGTTGCCAGGTCAGGCGCTCCAAAGTGCAGGTTACCGGTGAGATAACCTCCGCTGGGGTCGGCCGCTGCCGGCGGGCGGGGCGGATCGGAAGGCGTGGATGCGCTGTCGCTGCGTCGCAGGCGCAGCGTCTCACGGGCGCCGCCGCGACGCAGGACGACGTATTCGGCGTGTACTTCGTCCAGAACCGCATCGTCGAGCACGGTTTCGCCGGTCCGGTAGGCGCGCTCGCGGCCCTGGGCGTCGGCAATGAAGGCCAGACCGTTGGCCGGGTCGGGCGAAGCGAAGGTGCCGCTCAGCGTCAGCGCCAGCGCGGTCGCCGGCGCGGCAGAAAGGCGCGGATCCGAAGGCTGGCCGAACAGATGCCAGGGCGCGATCGAGCCGACCGGCGCCCGCTGCAGGCCCGCATCGCTGGCAACGCCGGTCGACGACGGCAGGGCCGGACCGGCCACCGCCAGCCAGACCAGACGCGCCAGCAACCACGCGCAGACCGCCGCCAACACGGCTGCCAGCAGCCAGGGCGGCGCTGGCGAGCGCGCCAGTTGGCGAATCATCGGGTCGGACAATGCGGACATCACGGGTTCTCTCCGGCAGGCACGGGCAATCTATCCGGCCTTGGCGGCAACGTCCACCGATGCGGGCCGCAGGCCGGATCGCTGCGCCGTCGCAACCCGTGCCACGGGCCAATCGGGCCGGCTACGGGTTACCATGACCGGCGCCGAAACCTCGGCACACAAAATCGTCCGGAGAATCGACTCGACATGTCTGCCTTGATTTGCGGCTCGCTGGCCTACGACACCATCATGGTCTTCCAGGACCGCTTCAAGCACCACATCCTCCCTGAGAAAGTACACATTCTGAATGTGTCTTTTCTGGTGCCGCGCATGCGTCGCGAGTTCGGCGGCTGCGCGGGGAATATTTCCTACAGCCTCAATCTGCTGGGCGGCAATCCGTTGCCGATGGCCACCGTCGGACAGGATTTCGGCGCCTATCGCGAGCACTTTCAGCACTGCGGCATCGATATGACGTATGTCAAGGAGATCCCGGACCTGTTCACCGCGCAGGCTTTCATCACCACCGACCTGGACGACAACCAGATCACTGCCTTCCATCCCGGCGCGATGATGCGCTCGTTCGAGAACCACGTCCGCGATGTGCCCGACGTGCGCTTCGGCATCGTCGGACCCGACGGTTACGAGGCGATGTTGCAGAACTGCCGCGAGTTCGCCGAACTGGGCATTCCGTTCATCTTCGATCCCGGCCAGGCCATGCCACTGTACAACGGCGGCGAGCTGCGGACGATGATCGAACAGGCGACCTACGTGACGGTCAACGACTACGAGTCCAATCTGCTGCAGGACAAGACCGGCCTCACCGATGCGGAAATCGCCCAGCGTGTGCAGGCCTACATCATCACCCGGGGCGCCGAGGGTTCGGACATCCTCACCGCCGACGGCAAAGTAGTGCGGGTACCGCCGGCCAACGCGATTCGCGTGGTCGATCCGACCGGCTGCGGCGACGCCTACCGGGCCGGCCTGATTTTCGGCCTCATGAAAGGCATGGACCTGGCCACATCGGCGCGCATCGCCTCGCTGATGGGGGCGATCAAGATCGAGCACCTGGGCCCGCAGAATCAGCGCTTCGATTATCCGGAATTCAGCGAGCAGTTCCGCCAGCAGTTCGGCTACGCCCTCGACTGACCGGCCATCCGCTGCCCGGCAGCGCCGGCTGAGCCGCTATTTGGCCAACCCGCCGATGAAGGTGTCGTCGGGCATGCCCTCCATCGCGGCGATCGCCTCGACCAGCACCTGCGATTCGTTGTCCTTGAGCAGCTCGCCGATCCGGCTCAGATCGGTGACCGCCCTCGGCGTCAGGCCGACCGCCTGGCGCAACAGTTCGGCCGCCACCGCGTCGGGCGGGCGACCACGACTCTCGGCCAGCGCTTGCAGCCGTTCGAGGAGTTCCGGACTCAATTCACGCAGCAGTAGTTCGGCCATGCTGGGGGGCTCCGCGCCGAGAGTCTCTAGGTTACCCAACCTGCGAGGACAAGGGAACCGCGCCGATCAGGGCGCCACTGCGTCCGCGCACAGCCCAAGCGTCAGGATTTCTGGACTGTGCTGCGACCCGCGCTGCCCAGCGATTGATCGACCAGGCCGGCGCGCATCATGAAGGCGTAAAGCAGAATCCCCGGCAGGGCCGCCAGCGTGGTCAGCAGATAGAACTCGGTATAGCCAAGCCATTCGATCAAGCCGCCGGCCGTGGTCCCGGACAGCAGCCGGCCGACAACGCTGGCAGCGGCGGTAAGCAGCGCGAACTGGGTGGCGGTGTAGGCCAGATTGCACAGCGCCGACAGATAGGCCACCACGACCACGCCGCCGATTCCGCTGGCGATGTTCTCGAACGCAACGGTGAATGCCAGCAAGGCATTGGAATGACCGGTCGCGGCGAGCCACGCGAAACTCAGATTGGAAACCGCCATCAGCACCAACGCCAGCAGAACCGAGCGCTTCACCCCCAGCGCGGTGTAGACCATGCCGCCGATGAAGATGCCGATCAGGTAGCCGGCAAAGCCCACGCCGACATCCCAGGTGGCGATTTCCTCGTTGCTGAAACCCAGATCGTTCAACAGCAGGCGCAGGGTCAGATTCGCCAGGGTGTCGCCGATCTTGTGCAGCAGGACGAACAGCAGCACCAGCAGCGCGCCGCGACGAAGCAGAAACTCGCCGAGCGGCCCGATGACCGCATCCCAGGCCTGGCGCAGCCCACGATGCGAGGCGACCACCACATGACGGGGCGGCTCGCCTAGCGCCAGCGCGGTGGCCATCGCCGGCAGCGCGAATGCCGCGCACAACAGGTAGGCAAACGACCAGTCGCCGCGCGTGGCGACGAACAGGGCCAGCGAACCGGCCGCCACCGAACCAATCCGCCAGCCGTATTGCGACATGCCCGAGCCGACGCCCAGCTGCTCCGGCCGGAGGATTTCGATCCGGTAGGCATCGATCACGATGTCGTAGGTTGCGCCGGCAACGCCGACCGCCACCGCCGCGACCGCCAGCAGGCCAAGCTCGGTGCCCGGGTCGAGAAACCCGAGCCAGATCACGCAGGCCATCACCAGCATGCCGGAGAACAGCAGCCACGATACCCGCTGGCCCAGGCGATGCAGGAACGGCAGCCGCACCCCGTCGACCAGCGGCGCCCACAGGAACTTCAGATTGTACATCAGGAAGGCGAGCGAGAACGCGGTGATGGTCCGCTTGTCGATACCGTCCTGGGCCAGGCGCGTGGTCAGCGTCGCGCCGATCATCGCGTAGGGAAACCCGGAGGAGAGCCCGAGAAACAGCGCCGCCAGCGGCTCACGCTGGGTGTAGGGCCGCAGACTGGCGATCAGCCGCAGCCAAAGCGCATGCGCGGCGGCGGCACTCACGCGTAGTCGACCGCGTAGGGCGCGTGATCGGAGAATTTCGGCTCGGGGTGGATGGCGCAGTTGCGCAGCTTTGCGGCAAGGCCCGGGCTGACCATCTGGTAGTCGATTCGCCAACCGACGTCATTGGCGCGCGCCGCGCCGCGCTGCGACCACCAGGTATAGTCCTCGCCCTCCGGCCGCAACTGGCGGTAGCTGTCGACCCAACCGCGCTCGACCAGGCCGTTCATCCAGGCCCGCTCTTCCGGCAGGCAGCCGGAATTCTTCTGGTTCGAGCGCCAGTTGCGGATGTCCTTCTCGCTTCGCACGATGTTCCAGTCGCCGCACACGACATAGTCGCGGCCGCTGGCCAGCCAGTCATCGAGAATCGGCCCGAACCAGTCCATGCAGCGAAACTTGTAGGCCTGACGCACCTCGCCGGAAGAACCGGACGGAAAATACAGCGACACCACACTGAGATTGCCGAATCGCGCCTCGATATAGCGGCCCTCTTCGTCGAAATCCGTCCAGCCCAGCGCAGTGCGCACCTCGTCCGGCTCGCGACGCGAGTAGATGGCCACGCCGCTGTAACCCTTTCGGGTGCTGGCGTCACGAAAGAAGCTGCGGTAGCCGGTCGGCTGAAACGCATCACCGGTCAGCTGATGCTCCTGCGCCTTGGTTTCCTGGACGCACAGCAGATCGCAGTCCTGGTCGGCGAACCAGTCGAAAAAACCCTTGCTGGCGGCCGACCGCAGACCATTGGCGTTGAACGAGATGATGCGCATCGGGGCGGGAATGGGGGAGCGGGAATGGGGAATGGGGAATGGGGAATGGGGAATCGGAGCCTAGTCGAACCTCGGGTGCTTGTCCGCATTGAGTGCCACGGATGCAAGGTAGCATTGGGCACCGGTCGATATCGCCACCTGTAATCGTGCTGCGCTTCGCGTCGCTGGCGAAGGCAAGACTCTACAGGCTCGACGCGGTGAGGCACAATTCGATTTCCGATTCCCGATTCCCCATTCCCGCGCCCCCATTCCCGTGCACGAACACCAACGTCGTTTCCTCGAGCTGGCCCTGGCGCGCGATGCGCTGCGGTTCGGCGAGTTCACCCTGAAATCCGGCCGGGTCAGTCCGTATTTCTTCAACGCCGGGCGACTGGATTCCGGCGCGGCGCTGGCAGAGATCGGCGAGTGCTATGCGCACGCGTTGGACGACGCCGGGCTGGAGTTCGACATGCTGTTCGGCCCGGCCTACAAGGGCATCGCGCTGGCCAGCGCGCTGGCGATCGCCCTGGCCCGGCGCGGGCGCGACGTGCCGCTGGCGTTCAATCGCAAGGAGGCCAAGGCCCATGGCGAGGGCGGCAGCCTGATCGGCGCGCCGATCGCCGGCCGGGTGTTGATCGTCGATGACGTGATCACCGCCGGCACAGCCGTGCGCGATGCCTTTGCGCAGATCGCCGGGGCCGGTGGTCAGGTGTGCGGCGTGCTGGTTGCGCTCGACCGCCAGGAGCGCGGCCAGCACGGCTCGCGCTCGGCGACTGCTGAACTGGCCGACCAATTTTCTGTGCCGGTCATCGCCATTGCCGGGCTGGACGAGCTGCTGGCGCTGGCCGCCGATCGGCCCGAACTGGCCGTGCACGCACCCCGCCTGTTGCAGTATCGTGAACGCTACGGTGCCTCCGGCTGAGGATTCACGATGAAGTCGTCCGCTCTGCTCATTCCGCTCGTTTTTGCGTTGCTGTTCGGGTCGCTGTCCCAGGCTCAGGCTCCGGCCCAGAAGCTCTACCGTTGGGTCGACGCCGAGGGCAACGTCCGGTACACCGACTCGTTGCCGCCCGAGGCCGTCGATCAGGCCCGACGCGAATTCAGCAAGGCCAGTGGCAACACCACGGCCGACATCAGCCGGGCGATGACCGGCGAAGAGCGCGCCCGGATTCAGGCCGAAGCCGAACGCAACGCCGCCGCAGCGGCCGAGGCGCAGACCCGTGCGCAGCGCGACAGCGTGTTGATCAACGCTTACGCCAGCGAGGCGGATCTCTCCCGCGCATTCGGCGACCGGCTCACGATGCTGCAGGAATCCATTCGCGCGGCGCAGGTGGGCATCGAATCGCAGCAGTATGTGCTGGCCAGCCTGCTCAACGACGCCGCCGACCGCGAACTGGCCGGCGAGCGCGTCCCGCCAACCGTGCTGGAAGCGGTGCGCGAGGCGTACCGACAGGAACAGCAACTGCGCGACGTTCAGCTGCGACGCGAAGCCGAGCACGCCGCAACCGACCAGGACTACCAGAACACCCTGGAACGCTACCGGACGCTTTCGCAAAGCCGGAAATGAGCGGTGCCGCAGCCGACCCGCCCGCCGCTGCGCGAGGCATGACGCCACTGCGCTGAATAGCCCGCGCGCAGAAGCACCGGTAAAGCTCGCCTGAATGCAGAAACCGGCAGCGCTCGCCGATCATCAAGCTCCACCAGCCTGGCAATCGCCCGCAACCCCCGGGCCCCCCGCGACCCAGCATGAGTCGCCGATGTTTCGCCGCTACCGAAACGACCTTCGCCGAGGCAACGCACAACGCGCAACCGCCCGCACGCCGACGCCAGCCTTTGCGTCCAGCGTCTACGTCGTCGGCATCGCGCTCAGAACGGCAGCTTCAGCTCGGGAGCAATGGCCAGCAGTTGGCTCTTGAACGTGGTCTGGATCCGCTCCAGCGCCTGGTTGTTGTCCGCTTCGAAGCGCATCACCAAAACCGGCGTGGTGTTCGATGGCCGCACCAGGCCCCAGCCATCGGGCCAGTCGGCGCGGATGCCATCGATGGTCGCCAGCCTCGCGCCCTCGAAGGTGGCTGCCGACTGGAAGCGCTGAACCAGGGCCGGGCCGGCGCCCTCGGGCACATCGACCTTGAGCTCGGGCGTGCTGACGCTCTCGGGCAGGGTGGCGAAGGTGTCGTCGGTCGATGCGTCCACCGAGGCAAGAATTTCCAGCAGGCGGGCGGCGGCATAAATGCCGTCGTCGAAGCCATACCAGCGCTCGCGGAAGAAGAAGTGACCGCTCATTTCGCCGGCCAGCTCGGCGGCCGTCTCGCGCATCTTGGCTTTCATCAGCGAGTGACCGGTCTTCCACATCACCGGGCTGCCGCCGTGGCGCAGGACATGTGCGGCCAGATGCCCGGTGCACTTCACGTCATACAGGATGCAGGCACCCGGATTCCGGCTCAGCACGTCCTGAGCGAACAGCATCAGCACGCGGTCCGGGTAGATGATCTTGCCCTTGCCGGTGACCACACCGAGCCGGTCGCCGTCGCCATCCAGGGCGATACCCAGATCGGCGCCCAGCCGCTCGACCATCTGGATCAGATCGGACAGATTGGCCGGTTCGCTGGGGTCGGGATGATGATTGGGAAAATCGCCATCCACTTCGCAGTACAGCGGCACCACTTCGCAGCCGATCGCCTCCAGTGTGGCCGGGGCCAGCGCTCCGGCGACGCCGTTGCCGCAATCGACCACCACCTTGAGCCGGCGCTCGATCTGAATATCGTCGGACACCCGCTGGATGTAAGGCCCCTCGACGCTTTCGTGCTGCAAAGTGCCGGGCGAATCGGCGGTGTGCAACCGGTCCTCCGCGATGCGCCCGTACAGCGCCTGGATGGCTTCGCCGTACAGCGTTTCGCCGCCGACGACGATCTTGAAGCCGTTGTAGTCGGGCGGGTTGTGGCTGCCGGTGACCGAGACGCCACAGCCGGTGCGCAGGTAGAAACCGGCGAAATACACCAGGGGCGTGGTCGCCTGGCCGATATCGATCACATCGCGCCCGGTGGCGCGCAGGCCCTCGATCAGACCGGCACTGAGCATCTGACCGGAATGCCGGCCATCGCGACCGACCACGATCTGCTTCAAGCCCTGTTCGTGCATCAGGCTGCCGATCGCCATGCCGAGAAACCGCGCCACGCTGGCGTCGAGATTCTTGCCCACGATGCCGCGCACGTCGTAGGCGCGGAAGATTTCCCGCTCGATCGGCACAGTGGGCGCCTTCGCCTTGGCTGCCGGCGCCGGAGTCGGCGGCAGATCCTTGAGCGCGTCGGCGAAAGTCTCGCCCTGCTCTGCCGGGCCGGCCGCACGAGCCGGCCGACGCGCAAGCACCGTGCCTATGGCGGCCAGGGCCAGCAGCAGCGCACCCACCAGCATCAGCGGCACACTTGGTAGCGGAAGCGCGGCCGGCGGCGGCGAGGCGGCGACGACGCGCCAGCCCGAGTTGGCCACCGGCGCCGACCTGATCTCGGCCAGTGCGGCGAGTTTTTCGGCACCGTGCGCAACCAACAGGCTGCGGCCCTGTTTGACGGCCAGATAGGTGCCGTCCGGCGTGTAGGTCGCCAGGACTCCGGCCAGCTCCGAGAGTGGCAGATGAGCCAGCACCACGCCCACCACCCGACCCTCATGGGTGGCTCGGGCGGCCAGCCCAAAAACCGGGCCGGTGTCGAGTCGAATCACCTTGGAAACAGTCGCACCGCCTGCCAGCGCCTGCTGCAGCAGCGCCAGGCGACCGAAACGAACCTGCGCCGGCTCGCGCTCGAGTTGCAGCTCCAGATCGGGGGCGAACGACTCGATGCCCTCCAGCTCGGGCCACTGCCGGCTGATGGCCGCCACCGCGGCGTCGGCGTCGCCTTCATCCAGCGCCTGGGCGACCGCCGGATCGGCGGTGACTGCGTTGAAACGTTCTCGCTGCTGTTCGAGATAGGTTGCCAGGGCGAGCACCACCTGGTCGCGCTGCTCGATCACCGCCGCTTCCAGCCGGTTGGCGCTGCCCTCCCGCCAGCCCAGCCACAGCAGGACTGCGCCGGCCACCAGCGCCATCCCCGCCAAGGGCAGCAGCCACCGGTGCAGTGCCGGCGGGGCCGCCAGATTGTGCAGGGGATTCTTGCCGGTTCCGCCCGGTGAGCTTTTCTGATTCATTTCTCTTCCTCAACGCAGACCGGTGTGCCCGAACCCGCCCGCGCCACGCTGGCTGTCCGCGAACGCCTCGACACAGGCGAACGCGACCCGTACCACCGGCATGAACACCAGCTGTGCGATACGGTCCCCAGGCTCGATGGTAAGCGGCTCGCTGGCGCGGTTCCAACAGCTGATCATCAGCGGCCCCTGGTAGTCGGAATCGATCAGCCCGACCAGATTACCGAGCACCAGGCCTTTCTTGTGGCCCAGGCCCGAGCGGGGCAGGATCACCGCGCACAGCGCAGGATCTTCGATGTGCATGGCCAGACCGCTGGCAATCAGGGCCGTCGCGCCCGGTGCCAGCACCATCGGCACCTCGATCATCGCCCGCAGATCCAGCCCCGCCGAGCCGGCGGTGGCGTAGTCGGGCAGCGGAAATTCCCTGCCGAGCCGCGAATCGAGTATCTTCAGCGCGATCGGCTGGCTCAACGCGTCTGCTCCCGGCGCTGGACGATCAGCGTCAACAGCTCACGGGCGATATCGCACTTGCTGGCGGCAGGCAGCTCGGCCTTGCCGCCACACCAGAACACGGTGAGCGCATTGGATTCGGCATCGAAACCCTGGCCCGGCACGCCGACCCGGTTGGCGGCGATCATGTCGAGTTTCTTGCGCTCCAGCTTGTCGCAGGCATAGTGTTCGATCTCGCGAGTTTCGGCGGCGAAACCGACCACGAACGGGCGATCCTCGCGGGCGGCCACCTCGGCAAGGATATCGACCGTGCGCGACAGCACGAGGGTGAGCGTCTCGCCGTCGGTCTTTTTGATCTTGTCGGTGCTCACGCAGGCCGGCGTGTAGTCGGCCACCGCAGCGGCGGCGATGAAAATGTCCTGGTTTGCCGCTTCGCGCATCACCGCCTCGCGCATCTGCGCGGCGCTGCGCACGTCGATCCGCTGCACGCCCGGGGGCGTGGCAAGCGCGACCGGACCGGCCACCAGGGTGACCTTGGCACCGGCGCGAGCGGCCTGCTCGGCCAGCGCGAAGCCCATTTTCCCGGAGCTGCGATTGCCCAGAAACCGCACCGGGTCGAGGTCTTCGAAGGTCGGGCCGGCGTTGATCAACAGCCGCAAGCCGGCAAGGCCGGGTACCAAAGGCGCTGGCGCGGACCCGCCGGCCAGTGCCGCGATGATTTCGGCGGGCTCCAGCATCCGGCCGGGGCCGACTTCTCCGCAAGCCTGATCGCCCTCGGCCGGGCCATGAATCGACGCGCCTCGCTGCCGCAGCGTGGCGACATTGGCTGCGGTCGCCGGATTGGCCCACATCAGCCGGTTCATTGCCGGCGCGACATGCACAGGCGCAGCGGTCGCCAGGCACAGCGTGGTCAGCAGATCATTGGCCATGCCGCCGGCCAGGCGGGCGATGACATCGGCGCTGGCCGGGGCAATCAGCACCCGCGTGGCCCAGCGCGCCAGCTCGATGTGACCCATGGCGGCCTCGGCGGCCTCGTCCCACAGCGAGCTGCGTACCGGATGCCCGGACAGCGCCTGGAACGTCAGCGGGGTGACGAACCGTTCGGCGCCCGCGGTCATCACCACCCGCACCTCGGCGCCGGCCTCGGTCAGACGGCGGACCAGTTCGGCAGCCTTGTAGGCGGCGATGCCGCCGCTCACCCCCAGCAATATCCGCTCACCCGAAAACGCTGGCACGTCGGAAAAATCCTACCTGACTATGAGCCGCTAGCTTACCCGATCGCGACCGGGGAAATGACGCCAGGACAGTCGCCGGGAGCGAGCATGGCGTCATGCACATCAAACAGTGGCCCAGCGATGAACGCCCCCGCGAGCGCCTGCTCAAGCATGGCGCCGGCAGCCTTTCCGATGCCGAACTGCTGGCGATCTTTCTTGGCTCGGGCAGCCGCGGCATGGACGCGGTCAGCTTCGGGCGGCAGTTGATCGGCCGGCATGGCTCACTGCGCGCCCTGCTGGAACGCAGTCCGGTCGAACTGAGCGACGAGCCCGGGCTGGGCCCGGCCAGCGCCTGCCGACTGAAGGCCGCACTCGAGCTGGCGACCCGGCATCTGGCGCAATCGCTGGAGCGCGGCGAGCCGCTCACCGACGCCAGCCGCGCCGGCGAGTACTTCAAGCACCGCCTGCGCGGCCTGACCTACGAGGTGTTCGCCTGCCTGTTCCTGGACACCCGGCACCGGCCGATCGCCTTCGAGGAGCTGTTTCGCGGCACCCTCGATGGCGCCGAGGTCCATCCGCGCGAGGTGGTCAAGCGTTGCCTGAGCCTGAACGCGGCGGCGGTGATCTTCGGGCACAACCATCCCAGCGGCGTGGCCGAGCCGAGCAGTGCCGATCGCGCCGTCACCGAGCGCCTTCGCCAGGCGCTGGGACTGGTCGGCGTGCGCATGCTCGATCATTTCATCGTCGGCGACGGCCCGGCCTGCTCGATGGCCGAGCGCGGCTGGGTGTAGCGCTCCGTCAGTGCGCCGGTCTCGGTCGAACGCGCCCGGCTGCCTGATTCGCCCTGAATTCCACGGGGATATTCCCTGACGACCCGAATACGCTGGACTTCGAGCGCCCTGAAAACTGTGCGCAAGCCCGAGAAAAATGATTGCAGCCGTGCGCCAGATCTACTTGAGTGACAAACATCCTGTTAGCGGTCGATGTCCACGATCAGATTTGCCGGGCCGACAGTCAGAAGGTTTGTCGGAATGGAACTCGCCCGGCTTTGTCTTCGTTCCAGCCGGAGCGGGACTCGTAACACCACTTCACCTCGGAGAACGTCTAATGGACAAGCGTATTCTGGTGTTTGCGATTGCGGCCGGTCTGGCCGCACAGGTCGATGCTGCGGAACTGCGTCGGGTCGAGAACCCGATCCAGGGTCAGTACATCGTGGTCTTCAGGGACGGCGCAGAGGCGTCGGCGGACGGTCAGCGGCGCAGCCCGCCGGCTTCGGTTGCCGACCGGGTCACCGAGATCGCCAGCCGCAACGGGCTGCCGGTCGACATGGTCTACGAACACGCGCTGCAAGGCTTTGTCACCCGCGCCAGCGAGGCCCGGATCCGTCAATTGTTGAACGATGACCGGATTGCCTTCATCGAAGAGGACGGCATGTCCTATCCGAGCATCACCCAGTTCAACGCCACC
>JAXMJH010000008.1:0-21989 GCA_034376725.1 Lysobacteraceae bacterium
CCGGCCAGCGCAACCGCAAGTGCGGTGAGAAAGGGAGTGGCGAGCAAAACCTCAAGCATGCGAATTCCGACCGAGTGGGCTTTCGTCGTGCTCCGGCCGGATCGCGTGTGGCGCGGCTCACTGGCAGGCGTCAACGAGGCGTCATCTTAACCCAGGCGAATGAAGGGCCGTAGACGTCGGCGGCAACTTACAGGCCCCGGCCCGCCTGCGCGCCTGTCTCGATCCGTCGGTCCGGCTCAGCGCAGCAACATGAAAGCCACCGTGCTCACCACCACCACACCGATCAGATTCAGCGCCGCGCCATGACGCAGCATCTGCTGTGCCGAAACCAATCCGCTGCCGAAGGCGATCGCGTTCGGCGCGGTGGCGACCGGCAGCATGAAGCTGCAGCTTGCCGACAGCACAGCCGGCACCATCAGAATGGCTGGATCGACGCCCAGCGCCAGTCCGGCCGCCGCCAGAATCGGCATCAACAACACGGCGGTGGCGGTGTTGCTGGCGATCTCCGACATCAGGCTGACCGCCGCAGCGATGAGCACGATCCGTAGCAACAGCGGCAGATCGAACAGCCCCTCCATCCGGCTCGCGGCCAGCTCCGACAGGCCCGACGATTGAAACGCCGTGGCGATCGCGATGCCGCCGCCGAACAGGATCAAGGCCCCCCAGGGAATTCGTTCCGCCGTCTGCCAGTCGAGCAGGCGCTCGCCACGGCCGTCGGGTACCAAGGCCATCGCCACCACGCCCAGCAGCGCCACGCTGGCATCGTTGGCGCCAGCAAGTCCAAGCCAACTGCTCCAGCCGCCGAGCGGTTCGCTACGGGTCATCCAGGCCAATGCAACCAGCGCGAAGACGATCAGTACCCGGCGCTCACCCGACCGCCACGGTCCCAGCTCGGGCAGCGTTGCGGCCGGCGTATGCGCCAGACCTCGGCCCAGCCACAGCGCGGCCAAGGGCAGGAACACGATCACCGACGGAATGCCGAATCGCATCCAGTCGGTGAAGCCGAGGCCTGCGCCGGTGGTCTGCTCATAGACCTGCATGAATACCAGATTGGGCGGCGATCCGATCGGCGTGCCCAGACCGCCGATGCTGGCCGAATACGCGATGGCCAGCACCAGGGGTGCCAGCAGCCTGCGGTCCGGATACTTCTCCAGCACCGCCATCGCCACGGGCAGCAGCATCAGCGTGGTTGCGGTGTTCGATATCCACATGCTGGTCAGCCCGGCCGCCAGCGCAAAGCCCCAGACCAGGCGCCGGCCACTGCCGCCGCCCACCAGTCGCACCATGCCCAGCGCCATTCGCCGATGCGCGCCGTTGCGCTCCAGCGCCGCCGCCATCATGAATCCACCCGCCAGCAGCAGGATCAGCGGGTTGCCGTAGGCGCCGGCCACCTGTTCGGGCTCAAGAACACCGAATATCGGAAACAATGCCAGCGGCAGCAGTGCGGTGATCGCGTGTCCGGTCGCCTCCAGGAGCCACCACAGCGCGCACCAGGCGGTCACCGCCAGGGTGATGGCGATTGGGTAGCCGAGATCCGCATTCACCGCCCACGCCCAGAGCAACGCGGCGATTGCCGGGCCGGACAGCAGCTTGAGTGTGCGGGCGGTTTGCGAATCGGGCGGGGCGTCGGACATGACGCAAAGGTTCGAGCAACTGATCGCCGGACGCAAGCCGCGCGACAGATCCGCTCAGGATCACTATGCTGCCGGCGTGACCGACACCTTCGACATGCTGCTGTTCGGCGCCACCGGCCCGGTGGGCCGTGCGCTGCGCGCCCGCGCCGCGCTGGCGGGCCTGAAGCTGGCGCTGGTCAGTCGGCATCGGCATGTCGACAGCGATACCGAGCGCTGGTTTCGGCACGATCTCTATCATGAGGGTGGCGAGACGCTTCCCGCAGTGCGGGTCGTTCTCAGTGCCGGTCCGCTGGACGGCATCACCCGCTGGAGCGAGCGCGAACCGCAGCCGGCCGGCACGCGCATCGTAGCGTTGTCCTCAACCAGCGCGCTGGTCAAACAGGCGTCGCCCGATCCGCGCGAGCGCGATCTGGCGCGGACCTTGCTCGATTGCGAGCAGCGGATGCTGGCGCTCGGCGAAGTCCGATCATGTCCGGTGACGCTGCTGCGGCCCACGTTGATCTATGGCAATGGCCCCGATCGGAGTCTGTCGCGGCTGGTCGGCGTGTGCCGTCGCATCGGCGGCGTACCGCTGCCGGCATCGGCCCTGGGCATCCGCCAGCCGGTGCACGCCGACGACCTGGCCGCGGCCTTGCTGGCCTGCGCCGATCGCGCAGAATTGGCCGGCGCCGTGCTCACCCTGCCAGGCGCGGAGCGGCTGAGCTACCGGGACATGGTGCAGCGCCAACTCGACGTGTCGACGCCGGGGCGACGGGTTTGGTCGATTTCCGACGGCTTGTTTCGAGCTGCGGTCGGCGTGCTTTCACGGGTGCCGGGCCCGCTGCGGACCTTGGCCACCTTGGTGCGTCGAATGAGCCAAGACCTCGCATTCGACGATTCGGACTGGCGAAAGCTGGGGATCAGTCCGAGACGCTTCGAGCCCGAGTAAGTCGCTGGCGACGCCGAATCAGCGTCTGCAGAGAGGCTTTTCGGACCTGTTGGCCGTGGTGCATTGCAGCAAAAACAAATTCTTTGCCATACGGGCAAGTATTGCCATTCCGTTAAGTCCATTCCTAAGATAGAGTGTCGACTCTAAAGCCACAACGCGTGGGGGGAACTGCAAAATGAAGGTCCGGAATCATCTCGTCGCGGCAGCGACTGCTTTCTTGCTCGCCGCCTGCGGCGGCTCATCCAATACCGACCTGGCAGTGCCTTCACCGCCAGCCAGAAATCCAGACGGCGGGCCGGTGACCAACATCATCACCGCGCGCTTCGACCCCGCAAACGCGGTGGTGCCGTTCCCGACCAACCTGTTCTTCAGCGGCACGACCGACCTCACGGTCAACGTGCCGGTCGCCAACCCGAACAACATCGGCGATCCGGCGGTCGCGCTCAATGCGCTCGACGGTTTCAGCACCGTAGCGCCTTGGTCGATGTCGTTCTCGCGGGCGCCGGCGCCGGCCACCATCGTGCCGGGGCAGTCGGTGCGCCTGTTCCAGGTCACCCTGACCGGACCGGGCGGCGGCGTGACCGGCATCGTTCGCGAACTGGCGGCGGGCACGGATTTCGTCACCGCGCTCTCCCCCAGCGACACCACGCAGCGCACGCTGGCGATCGTGTTCACCCGGCCGCTCAGTCAGGTCACCTCGTACATGGCGGTGATCACCAACGGCGTCGCCGATGCCCAGGGCAACATCGCCACCCCTGATTCCACCTACTTTCTGACCAAGCGCACCAGTCCGCTGTTCGCCAACGGCGCCAGCACCGACCCGCTGCTCAGCAATGCCCAGGCTCAGGCGCTGGAGCCTATCCGCCAACTGGTCAATTCCCAGGAAGCCGCCGCTGCGGCTGCCGGCATCCCGCGCGACAACATCGTGCTGAGCTGGGTGGCCACCACCCAGAGCATCAGCCCGACGCTGCAAGCCGTGCGCGCCACCACCCAGCCGGGCAATGTCACGCTTCGCCCGACCGGCCTCACCATTCAGGCCGCGATCCCGCAGCTGCCGCCGATCGCCGACATCTATCTCGGCAATATCGAACTGCCTTACTTCCTGACCGCGCCTTCGGCGACCAACCCGACCGCACCGCTCAACACCTTCTGGCGTGGCGCGCCCTGCGGTCAGGTGCCGTCCTGCGGCCAGTTGCTCGGGCCGAACAATCCTTCGACCAACCTCACCTTCCTCAACCCGCGTCCGGTCGCAACCGGCACCGTCACCGCGCCACTGCTGGTCACCGTGCCCAATGCCGCCTCCGGCCGCACCAAGCCGGCCGACGGCTGGCCGGTGGTGATCTACTATCACGGCATCACCCGCAACCGCACCGATGCCCTGGCGATCTCCGCCACGCTTGCCTCGCAGGGTTTCGCGGTGATTTCGATGGACCAGCCGCTGCACGGCATCACAGATACCAGCAACCCGTTCTACTCGCAGGGTCCGTTGGCGCAGGCGATCGGTGTGGCGTCCCCCGAGCGCACCTTCGATGTCGATTTCGTCAACAACCAGACCGGCGCTCCGGGCCCGGATGGCAACATCGACAGCTCCGGCGCCCACTTCATCAATCTGGCTTCGTTGCTGACCTCGCGCGACAACAACCGTCAGGCCATCGTCGATCCGTTCACCCTCAAGGCGAGCATCCCGGCCCTGGCCTTCCCGCCGCTGAACGTCAACTTCAACGCCAACGCGGTCAGCTTCGTCGGCCAGTCGCTCGGCGCCATCAACGGCGGCAACTTCGTCACCTTCGAACCGACCATCAACACCGCCGTCCTGTCGGTTCCGGGCGGCGGCATCGCCCAGATGCTCAATGGCTCGCCGACCTTTGGCCCGGCCATCCGCGCCGGTCTTGCCGCCGCTGCCGGGCTCCAGCCGGGTACGCCGCAGTTCGATCAGTTCTTCCTGATCGCCCAGACCGTCATCGACTCATCCGATCCGGTCAACATCGCCGCGTTTGCCGGCAGCAAGGCCATCCTGCTGCATGAGGTGGTCGGTGGCGGAACCCTGACCGGTGGCGGTACTTCGCTGCCCGATCAGGTCATCCCCAACACCGTACCGGGCGCGCCGCTGTCGGGCACCGAGCCGCTGATCCGCGCGTTCGGACTGACGACGGTCACCGGCTCGACCGCCGGCGCTCCGCTGCGCGGTGCGGTTCGGTTCATTCAGGGCGGTCATGGCTCGCTCCTGCAGCCCAGCGCCGCGACCCCCGAAGGGCTGGCCGCCACCGTCGAAATGCAGACCCAGATGGTCAGCTTCCTGCTGAGTGGTGGTCAGGCGGTGCAGGTCGCCGATCCTTCCGTCATCCGCACCCAGTGAAGCCAGATCCGAGGACTCCGAAATGATCAAGAACATCAACACGCTTCACGGCCGGATGGCCCGTAGCCCCATCGCGCTGGCGGTTGCTGCCGCGCTGTTGGCCGCCCCGGCGGCTCATGCGATCCAGTTCAACAACGGCGAGCTGGAAGGCAGTTGGGATACCACCGTCAGCTACGGCCTGTCGGTGCGTACCACTGACGCCGCCGACAGCGCGATCGCCAAGTCGCAGTTCGACCCGACGCTGGCCCTGCAGGTTGGGGCGCTGACCGCCCAGGGTCGTTTTGCCGAAGCCCAACAGTTGCAGCTCAACGCGCGCGGCACGTTTTCCGCCAACGGCGACGACGGCAATCTGAACTACCGCGATGCCGGCGACATCATCTCCAACGCCGCCAAGATCACGTCGGAACTTTCGCTTCGCTGGCGCAGCTGGGGCGCGTTCATGCGCGGCACGGCATTCCACGACTTCGAGAACAACGGCAAGGACGTACTGAGCAGTGAGGCCAAGGACAAGGTCGGCGAGGACGCCAAGCTGCTCGACTTCTTCCTGTTCAAGGATTTCACCTTCGCCGAGCAGGGTACCGGCACCATCCGTCTCGGCCGCCAGGTCGTGAGCTGGGGTGAGAGCACGTTCATCCAGGGTGGCATCAACGTCATCAATCCGGTCGACGTCAACGCTTTGCGCGTGGCCGGCGCGGAACTGAAAGAAGCGTTCCTGCCGATCGACATGGTCTATACCTCGCTGAGCATCGACGAGAACTGGTCGATCGAAGCGCTGTACATGTTCGAGTTCGAGCAGACCGACGTCGACGCGCCGGGCACGTTTTTCTCCACCAACGATTTTGCCGGCGATGGCGGACGCTTCGCGATGCTGGGCTTCGGCACCACGCCGCAGCCGGTCAACAATCCCGATCTGTTCAACGATGTCTGCCGCAGTGGCCCCGGCGGGTTTGCGCTCAGCGACACAGGGCTGCCGCCGAACCTTGTCGCGCTGGGCTGCTCCTCGGCCCTGCCGCGCGGCCTGAACCGCACCGCCAAGGACAGCGGCCAGTTCGGCGCGGCGATCAAGTACTACTCGCCGGAGTTGGGCGATACCGAGTTCGGCCTGTACTACCTGCGATACCACAGCCGCCTGCCGTTGCTGTCGGGTGTGGCAGTTAGCAACAGCAATGCCAGCTCCGGCCAGGTCGTGGTCGAATACCCGGAAGACATCAACCTGTTCGGGCTGAGCTGGAACACCACATTGCCCGGCGGCTGGGCCTTCCAGGGCGAGCTGAGTTATCGCGACAATCTGCCGATCCAGGTCGATGACGTGGAGCTGCTGTTCGCCGGCCTGTCGCCGCTCAATGCCGCCATCCCGCAGCCGTTCCAGCGATTCAAGAGCCAGCTGGGGCAGTTCGCGCCGGGCGAATTCATTCGCGGTTTTGACCGTCAGGAGGTCTCGCAACTGCAGTCGACCTTCAGCAAGCTGTTCCAGCAGGTGCTTGGCTCCGATCAGCTGGCGGTGGTGGGTGAAGTCGGCTTCACCAACTTCTGGAATCTGCCCTCGCAGGACGTGCTGCGTTTCCAGGGCGACGGCACCAACACCGGCGGCGGTGCCGACCTGGTCACCGGCGACGCGCGCAACCCGGTCACCCAGACCAACGGTTTTCCCACTTCGTTCTCATGGGGTTATCGCTTGGCCTCCCGCGCCGAGTACAACAACGCCATCGGTGCCTGGACAGTGGCCCCGCGCGTGGCATTCAACCACGACGTGAACGGCATCAGCCCGGGACCGGGCGGAAACTTCATCGAGAAGCGCAAGTCAATCACCCTGGGTACCGAGTTCATCTACCTCAATCAGTGGGTCGTGGACGTGTCCTACACCAACTTCTTCGGCGCTGGTAGCCTCAATACATTGCGTGATCGTGACTTTGCATCGTTCAGCGTCCGTTATTCGTTCTGAGGCCATCAGGGAGACCCTTCATGACTAAGTTCAAGACAAGCACTCTGGCTGCAAGTATCTGCGCGGCCACCTTCTTCGCCGGCGTTTCGTTCGCGGCCGTGAGCCCGGAGGAGGCCGCGCGACTGGGTCGTGATCTCACGCCGGTTGGCGCCGAGAAGGCCGGAAACGCCGACGGCACCATCCCCGAGTGGACCGGCGGCATCACCTCGCCGCCTGCTGGATACCGGGTGGGCATGTTCCATCCCGACCCGTTTGCCGCCGACCAGATCCAGTTCACCATTACTGCGCAGAACTACCAGCAGTATGCCGACAAACTGTCGGTTGGCCAGAAGGCGATGTTCGAGAAGTATCCGGACACCTTCAAGATGCACGTCTATCCGACCCGGCGTTCGGCTTCGTTCCCGGAACGTACCTACGAGTACACCAAGAAGAACGCGACCACCTGCAAGCTGGTGTCCGACGGCGAGGGCATCGAGAACTGCGCCGAGGGTCTTCCGTTTCCGATTCCGCAGAACGCCCATGAAGTCATCTGGAACCACAAGCTGAAGTACAAGGGTGTGGCCCTGTCGCGGTGGTCGAACCAGGCACCGGTGACTGCCAATGGTTCCTACAACATGGTCGGTTTGAAGGAAGAGCTGCTGGGTCTGTATTACAAGCCCGGCAACACCTCGGAAAACATCAACAACATTCTGGTCTACTTCTACCAGGCGGTGACCTCGCCGGCCCGACTGGCAGGACAGGTGCTGCTGGTTCACGAGACCCTCGATCAGGCCAAGCAATCCCGTCAGGCATGGGTCTACAACCCCGGCCAGCGCCGTGTGCGCCGTGCGCCCAACGTCGAGTTCGACAACCCGGGCACCGCCGCCGACGGCCTGCGCACCAATGACATGACCGACATGTTCAATGGCGCGCACAACCGATACGACTGGAAACTGGTCGGCAAGCAGGAGATGTATGTTCCCTACAACTCCTACAAGGCGCACGGCAGCGACGTGAAGGTGAGCGACCTGATCAAGCCTGGCCATCTCGACCCCGACTACCTGCGCTACGAACTGCATCGGATGTGGGTGGTCGAGGCGACGCTCAAGCCCGGTTCGCGGCACATCAATCCGCGCCGCACGTTCTATGTCGATGAAGACAGCTGGGGCATCCTGGTGCTCGATCACTACGATGGTCAGGGCAATCTGTGGCGCTACTCCGAGGCTCCGTCGGTGAACTACTACGAGGTGCCGACCTTCTGGGCCACGCTGGAAACCCATCACGACCTGAAGTCGGGGCGCTACATCAGCCTGCTGCTGGACAATGAGGAAACCCCGGTCGACTTCAGCTTCCAGACTTCGCCCGAGAACTTCTCGCCGCAGAACCTGCGCGGCCGCGGCATTCGCTGATCCAACCGCTCGCGCCGGGCAAAGGCCCGGCGCGAGCTCCATCCGTCGATCTGGGGAAGTTGCATGGCGAAATCCGCATGCCGCGCTCGCTGCGCAGTGACTCTCGCGTATGCCCTGATGATGGCACCCGTGCTCGGCCTGGCTCAAGACACCGACCCGGCCCTGCTCGACACCGAAGTGCAGCCGCGCGCCGAGCACAGCCTTCTACTTTCTTCTGTCAAGGCCGGGGACGACTTGCTTGTAGTCGGCGAGCGTGGCCACGTGCTGGTTTCCGGGGACGGTCAAGCCTGGAGTCAGGTTGCGCAGGTACCCACTCGGAGCACGCTCAACGCCGCATTCGCCCTCGGCGATCAGGTCTGGGTAGCAGGTCACGATGGCGTGATTCTGCACTCGGCCGATGCCGGACGCAGCTGGGAACGACAACGCGCCGACCCCAGGCCGGCCGACAGCTTCGATCCGGACCAAGGCCTGCCGCTGCTGGACATCCTGTTCGTCGACGACCAGCGCGGTTGGGCGGTCGGCGCCTACGCGCTGCTGCTCGAAACCCAGGACGGTGGTGCAACCTGGATACAGCGCGACCTGAGCGAACAAGCGGTGCCGGATGAGGATGAGGGGCTAACTAGCGCCGACCAGGACGCTGCAGGTGATGATTCCGACGACGGTTGGTTGTTCAGCGATGACGAGCTGGAGCTGGAAGCCGAAGAGAATCCGCATCTCAATGCGATCGCCAGCACACCCGGCGGGCGCATGATCATTGCCGGCGAACGCGGCGCGGCCTATCGCTCGTTCGATGCCGGGGCTACCTGGGAGCGGCTCTCGCTACCCTACGAAGGCTCGATGTTCGGCGCGCTGACCTGGGGCGAGGACCATGTGCTGTTGCATGGGCTGCGCGGGAACGTACTGGAGTCGTTCGACTTCGGCGACACCTGGCAAACCGTGGAGAGCGGCACCGAGGCCAGCCTGCAAGGCGGGCTCGCGCTGGCTGGCGGCGGCGCGGTGTTGGTGGGAGCCGAGGGTCGGGTGATCAGCCGGACCCGGGCCGATGCTCCGTTCGACGCGGGCACGTTCACCAATGCCGATGGAGAAACCCCGATTCTCGCCGATGTGATGCTGCTCGATGACGGCGACTATCTGGTCATTGGCGAGCGCGGCATCGGTCGCTATCAAGCGCAGTGACGGAGACAGCATGAGCCAGCAGCCCAACACCGCCTTCCATCGAATCGCGCTTGCCATTGTCTTCGGGCAGCGGACCGCCATGCTGGTGGTCTTCGCCGTTCTGACCGTGGTCATGGCGTATTTTGCCAGCCAGTTGCAGGTCGAAGCCGGATTCAAGAAGCAGATTCCGCTGCAGCACGAATACATGCAGACCTTCCTCGAATACGAGCGCGAGTTCGGGGGAGCCAATCGGGTGCTGGTCGCGCTGGTCGCCAAGGACGGCCAGATGTTCGACCAGGAGTTTTTCGCAACCCTCGAGAAGGTGACCCAGGACGTGATGGCGGTCGACGCCGTCGACGATGCCCGGGTCCGCTCGCTGTTCACGCCCAACGTGCGCTTCGTTGAAGTCGTCGAAGACGGCTTCGCGGGCGGCAATGTCATCCCCAATTCGTTCACCCCGAATGTCGAGGGCTGGAGCGCAACCGAGCGCGACTTCGAGACGGTGCGCGGGAATATCGTCAAGGCCAATATCGTCGGGCGCCTGGTCGCCAAGGACTGGTCCGGCGCGATGGTCTGGGCCGAGCTGGTGCCCGAAGACTCGGGCACACCGCTCGACTATCAGCAGGTCGCCAATCAGCTCGAGTCGATCCGCCAGCGCTACGAAAGCGAAGATGGACCGTACACGGTACACATCATCGGATTCGCCAAGATCGTCGGCGATATCGCCGACGGCGCCGCCTCGGTGGTGCTGTTTTTCGGTATCACCGTGCTGCTGACGCTCCTGCTGCTGGCGAAGTACGTCGGATCGTTCCGGCTTTCGCTGGTCGGCGTGGTCGCTGCGCTCACGGCAGTCATCTGGACGCTCGGCACCTTGCGCATCCTCGGGTTCGGTATCGACCCGATGAATATCCTCACCCCGTTCCTGGTGTTCGCCATCGGCGTATCGCACGGCGTGCAGATGCTGACCGCCTGGGTCAACGAACGACTGTTCAGCGGCAATGTCGAAAGCGTGGACAACGTCGGCCCGATGTCGTCGCCGCTGAATGCCTCGCGCAGCGCGCTGGCAAAACTGCTGGTGCCCGGCACGGTCGCCCTGGCATCGGATGTGGCCGGATTCGTCACGATCCTGCTGATCCCGATCCGCATCATTCAGGAGCTGGCGATCACCGCGTCCATCGGCGTCGGCGTGGTCATCCTGACCAACCTGATCCTGCTGCCCCTGCTGCTGTCGAAGATCGACTTCAAGAACGCCCAGGCCCGGCGCGAGCACAAACGCCTGCGCATCGACAATGCCGACCCGCTGTGGGCGTGGCTGTCGCGCTTCAGTGAGCCGCGCACCTCGGCGGTGACCATTGCCGTGGTGATTGCGCTGGGCATCTTTGGATATATCTACGGCCAGAACATGCAGGTCGGCGACTCCGAGCCCGGCGTGCCCGAGCTGCGTGCCGAGGCGCGGTTCAACCAGGATGCGCGCGAGATTTCCGAGCGATTCTCGCTGGGCCTGGATTCGATCACGGTGATTGCCGAGGCGCGTCCTGGCGCCTGCACCGAAAGCTTCGGCGCGATGGAGATGATCGACCGTTTCGCTTGGCACCTATCCAATGTCGAGGGCGTTCAGCAGGTGATCTCGCTGCCGCAGGCCACCAAGATCGTCTATTCGGGCTGGAACGACGGCTCGATCCGCTGGCGCGTGCTGCCGCGCGACTCGGATAATCTGCGCGTCGCCACCCAGGGTTTCGAAACCGACTCCGGTCTGCTCAACACCGACTGTTCAGCCATTCCGGTCACCGCATTCCTGACCGACCACAAGGCGACGACCATCAATCGCGTCGTCGCTGCGGTCAAGGAGTTCCGGGAAACCAATGCGGTCTGGTATCCGGGCGAAAATCTGCGTCTGCGTTTGAGCGAAGAGCAGCAGACGGCGGTCGACAATGCCGAGGAGTGGAGCAGCGATGCGGTCAACCTGCGCCTGGCGACCGGCAATGTTGGCGTGATGGCGGCCACCAACGACCGGGTGACCGAGGCGCAATACCCGATGTTGGCCCTGGTCTACGCCGCGGTGATCGTGCTCTGCCTGCTTGCGTTCCGCTCGCTGCGCGCCACCATCGCCATCGTCATTCCGCTGGTTGTGGTCTCGCTGTTGGCAAACGCGCTGATGGCAGCGATGAATATCGGACTCAAGGTCAACACGCTGCCGGTGGCGGCGCTCGGCGTGGGTATCGGTGTCGACTACGCCATCTATATCTACAGCCGGATGCGCCATTACCTCGATAACGGCATGCGCATGAACGAGGCCTACCACCGCGCGCTGGAGCATACCGGAGCGGCCGTTCTGTTCACCGCGCTCACGCTGGCAGTCGGCGTAGGCACCTGGATATTCTCCGAGCTTCAATTCCAGGCCGACATGGGCATCCTGCTCAGCTTCTTCTTCCTGACCAACATGGTCGGCGCCATCGTTGTGCTGCCCGCGCTGCTGCGCTGGCTGGTCCGCCCGCCGCGACGCGGCACGGATCGGCGTCAGGGAGCTTGAGGGCGGGGAAGGGGGAATTGGGAATAGGGAATAGGGAATCGGGAGTCGGGAATCGGGAATCGGGAGTCGGGAGTCGGGAGTCGGGAGTCGGCTGCTCCGCAGGCAGCCCCTTCGCTTTGCTAGGCCACGAATCGGCGAAAAAGCCCGGGCGGCAGAAGATACGCTTCCTCCCCTTTGATGGAAGGGTCGTGGCGGCGATGGTGTTGCTTCAGACCATTCCCCATTCCCCATTCCCGATTCCCAGCCCTCAAGCATCCAGGGCCGGTGCCGTTGGCGGCTGTTTCGCCCTGCCGCTGATCGCCACCGCCAACACGCCAGCCAGAACCATCGCGCCGCCCAGCAGCAGGCGTGGGCCCGGCGTGTCGCCCCAGAACAGCACGCCCAGGATGATTGCCAGCACGGGGGTCAGCAGCAGGTAGGGCGTCACCACGGTCACCGGGTGGCGCTGGATGAGCTGGTAGTACAGGCCGTGCCCCAGCAGCGACGACAGCAGGGCCGAATACGCGACGCCGCCCCAGGCGATCCAGCTCGCGCTTCGGAATGCCGGCGCGGCTTCCGGCTCGAACAGCGCGCTTAACACCAGCAGCGGGCCGAGACCGAGAACGGCCGTCCAGCCCTGCACGCTGAACAGATTCTGGCCTTGCAGGCCGCGCATGAGAATCGTGCCGACCGACAGAAATGCCGCCGCACTGAGCATCATGATCACCGCCTCGGGCCGGGCCAGCACCATCGGGTCGAGACCGAGCACCAGTACGCCGGCAAAACTGGCGGCAATCCCCAGGCCCGCGCGCCAGCCGAACCGCTCGCCCAGCCAGAACCAGGCCAGCACCGCAGTGAACGGCACATAGGTCTGCATCACGATGGCCGGCGACGCCAGATTTCCCGATGCATGCAGCGCCCAGAAGCTCAGCCCGAAGTGCAGCACGCCGTTGCAAAAGCCCATGGCGATCAGCCGCGGCCACTGCCCCGGCGCGGCCGGTCGGAGAAACGGCACCAGCACCACGCCCAGCAGGGCCAGGCGGAGTCCGGTGAACAGCAGCGGCGGAAATTCCTGCATCGCCGCCGCCGAGGTGAGAAAATTTCCCGCCCACACCACGCAGATCAGCAAAACCAACAAGACATCGCGGACAGGCATCAGGGATCGGGCTCGGTTTCAGTGGGGCGGTGGTTGATCGATTCAGCGATATATCGGCAGCACGGGGCGAAGCAAGAGTTACCGCAGCGATACGCCGCGACCCGCAGGCAGGCCGCTGGCCGCGACGGCGCGCCGTATCGCGGACCGCCGCGTTTCTAGCGTGGCGCGGAGCCGGCCGCCGCAGTGCGCGACAGTCACCGACGCGGCCGGAACAGGCAATGGCTCAGTAGTTGATGCCGAGCCTTCGGTACAGCTTCGACAGCGTCCACAGCGGGCCGATCAGCAGATAGACCAGATCGGTGAAGAAGCTCGGCCGCTTGCCTTCGATACGGTGACCGATGAACTGGCCGATCCAGGCAATCACGAACACCCCGATCGCCAGCCACAGCAGATCGCCCGCCAGTTGCTGATGCAGCCAGTGGGTGAGAAAGCCCAGGCCCATGAATGCCAGCAACATGCCGAAGCCGAGCGACCGGCTCAGCCGCCAGTAGTAGATCAGCGTCAGCACCATCGCCATTCCGGCCCAGAACCCAGGCCGGCCCAGCCAGGCCGGCACCGGGATCATCCAGATCAGCGCCAGCACCGACCACACGATGGCCGGGACGCAGATCAGGTGAATGGTCTGATTGGTGGGGTTGAGGTGATCGCCGGAATAATTTCCCAGCCAGCGGTCGATGGGGCGTTGCGCGCTTTCGTTCATATCGCAAAGGGCCTCGGCAAAAAGTGCTTCAGTGTCGCGCCAAACGCTCAGCCGCGCATCTGTCCCGGCGCGGCCAGTTCCAGAACCCCCGCGACGATCAGCGCGATGCCCAGCAGGGTAACGGCATCCAGCCGCTGGCCAAAGGCCAGCCAGCCGATGGCGGTGATCAAGGCAATTCCCACGCCCGACCAGATGGCATACGCCACGCCGACCGGAATGCTCCTGAGCACCAGCGACAGGCAGTAGAAGGCGATTCCATAGCCGAACACCGTCACCAGCGAAGGCCCGAGCCGGGTGAACCCGTCGCTCGCCTTCAGCGCGGAGGTGGCGACCACTTCCGACACGATGGCGATGGCCAACAGCAGGTGGGCCATGTCAGATCGCCACGCCGGTCAGTCGCCGATAGGCCTCGGCGTAGCGCGAGCGCACGCCGGCGATCAGCTCCGGCGGCAGCTGCGGACCGGGCGCGGTCTTGTTCCAGTCCAGCGATTCGAGGTAGTCGCGGACATACTGCTTGTCGAAGCTGGGCGGACTGCTGCCGACCCGATAGGCATCGGCCGGCCAGAATCGGGATGAGTCGGGGGTCAGCATCTCGTCCATCACCCGCAGCGTGCCGTCGGCATCCAGGCCGAACTCCAGCTTGGTGTCGGCGATGAGGATGCCGCGCTCGGCGGCGAACGCGCTGGCGAAGCGATAGATCGCCAGTGTCGCGTCGCGGATCCGTTCGGCCAGCCCGGCGCCGACCAGCGCCACCATGCGGTCGAAGCTGATGTTTTCGTCGTGATCGCCCAGCGCGGCCTTGCTGGACGGCGTAAAGATCGGCTCCGGCAACTGCTCGGCCTGACGCAGCCCGGCCGGCAGGGCGATACCGCACACCGCGCCGCTGGCCTGGTAGTCCTTCCAGCCCGATCCGATCAGATAGCCCCGGGCGATGGCCTCGACCGGCAGCGGCGTCAGCCGGCGGGTGACCACCGAGCGCTGAACATACAGCGCCGGGTCCACGCCGGCCGGCAGCACATCGGCAACCGGAATGCCGGTGAGGTGGTTGGGCATCAGCCCGGCGGTCCTGGCGAACCAGAAGTTCGACAATTGACAGAGAATCTCGCCCTTGCCGGGGATCGGATCGGGCAGCACCACATCGAATGCCGACAGCCGGTCGCTGGCCACCATCAGCAGGCGATTGTCGGGCAGCGCGAAGACATCGCGCACCTTGCCCCGATGCAGCAGTTCCAGGCCCGGCAGGTCGGCGGTATGGAGAACGGTGGTCACCGGCGATACCCGAAATGAAAACATTGTAGCCGGGCAGCCAGCCGGGCAGGGCTGGCGGGCCGGGTGGCGCGGCCACCATGCCGGCCGAAATCCATGATCCAGCGTCCTGCCGTTCGACGCGGGCCGGCGTGACCCATAGAATGCCGGTGTGATCCGGCCCTTGCTCATCGTGATGCTCCTGCTGACCGGCTGCGCCGACCCGCCGACCGCGCCGAGCGGCCCGGCCGACGGCGCCGCGCAGGCTGGCGAGAAACCCGCCAAGCTCGGGCTGTGCGTGGCCTGCCACGGCGAGGATGGCCGCAGCCGGATTCCGGCCGCGCCGCACATCGCCGGTCAGAACCCCATCTACCTGGTTTGGGCGCTGAACCAATACAAAGCCGGCCAGCGCGAGGGCGACGTGATGAACGCCATCGTCGGCGCGCTGAACGACAACGACATCGAAATCCTGGCCCGCTGGTATGCCGGCCAACCCTGCGACGGAGAATCGGCACCATGAGGTGGTACGGAAAATTCTTCGGCTTCATCGCCGGCATGCTGCTCATGCGCGGTCATCCGGCCGGCGGGCTGATCGGATTGCTGATCGGTCACGCATTCGATGCCGACTGGTTCAAGACCCCCAAGCCCGACCCCTACAAAGAGCTGGGCCTGACCTCGGAGGCCACCGATGCCGAGATCGAGCGCGCCTACCGGCGGCTGATTTCCCAGTTCCACCCCGACCGGCTCAACGGCGCGGCACAGGAGCTGCGCGAGCAGGCCGAGACCCGCGCAAAGGCCATCAACGGCGCCTACGAGGCGATCCAGAAGCAACGCCGCGCCCAGCGCGACCGGAAAAGCAAATGACGCTGGAACCGATCATCGCCCCATCCATCCTGTCGGCCAATTTCGCCGCGTTGGGCGACGATGTCGATACGGCGCTGGCGGCTGGTGCCGATTGGGTCCATTTCGACGTGATGGACAACCATTACGTGCCCAACCTGACCATCGGCCCGCTGGTCTGCGAGGCGCTGCGCAAGCACGGCGTGAGCGCGCCGATCGATGTTCATCTGATGGTCGAGCCGGTCGACCGCATCGTGCCGGATTTCGCCGCTGCCGGCGCCAGCCTGATCAGCTTTCACCCCGAGGCCAGCCGCCACGTTCACCGCACCCTGCAACTGATCAAGGCCGAGGGCTGCCAGGCCGGGCTGGTGTTCAATCCGGCGACCTCGCTGGATACCCTGGAGTGGCTGCTCGATGACATCGATCTGGTGCTGCTGATGTCGGTCAACCCCGGATTCGGCGGCCAGGCATTCATTCCCGCCACGCTGGACAAGCTGCGCCGGGTGCGCGCGATGATCGATCGCAGCGGCAAGCCGGTCCGGCTGGAAGTCGACGGCGGCGTCAAGCCCGACAACATCGCCGCCATCGCCGCCGCCGGGGCCGATACCTTCGTGGCCGGCTCGGCAATCTTCGGCGCGTCCGACTATGCCGAAGTCATCGCCCGCATGCGCGCCGAGATCGATGCCGGTCGCGGCCTGCGGGCCTGAGCCGGCGGTCGGAACCACGGCCAGCGGCGCAGCCCGCTTCCTACCACTGCCGCGCTCGCGCTGGCATACTCGCCGCTCACCTGCACAGCCGACACCACCGTGACCGACGCCGCCACCTTTGCCCGATACGCCGCTGAAGGCCACACCCGCATCCCGGTGGTGCGCGAGGTACTGTCCGACCTGGACACCCCGCTTTCGGTCTATCTCAAGCTGGCCGACGGCCCGCAGACCTATCTGTTCGAATCCGTCGAAGGCGGCGAAACCTGGGGCCGGCATTCCATCATCGGCCTGCCGGCGCGGCGCAGCTACACCTTCCGCGGCAACCGCCTGGAAGTGCGCGATTTCGGCGAGTTGGTCGAAACCCGCGACGTGGCCGACCCGCTGGGCGAAGTCGAGCGCCTTCGCGCCGCCCATTCGGTGCCCCGGATCGACGGCCTGCCGGCGTTCACCGGTGGCCTGGTCGGCTATTTCGGCTTCGAGTGCATCGGCTACATCGAGCCGCGTCTGGCCGGCGCGCTGCCCGACGGCCGCGTGCTGCCCGATCAACTCGACACGCCCGACATCTTCCTCATGCTGAGCGAAGAAGTGGCGGTGTTCGACAATCTCAAGGGCCGCCTGTACCTCATCGTCCACGCCGACCCATCCGAGCCGCAGGCCTGGGCGCGCGCCCAGCGCCGACTGGATGCGCTGGTCTACCGGCTGCGCCACGGCGGCGCCGGCTACCCGGACGTGCTGGCGCCCGATGCCCTGAGCGAAGCCGATTTCGTCTCCGGTTTCACCCGCGAGGGCTTCATCGCCGCCGTCGAAAAGAGCAAGGACTACATCCGCGCCGGCGACGTGTTTCAGGTGGTGCTCAGCCAGCGCCTGAGCGTGCCGTTCAAGGCCCGCCCGGTCGATGTCTACCGTGCCCTGCGCGCGCTCAACCCCTCGCCCTACATGTATTTCCTCGACCTGGCCGATCTCCAGGTGGTCGGCTCCTCGCCGGAGATACTCACCCGGCTGCAGGATGGCGTGGTCACCGTGCGCCCGATCGCCGGCACCCGCCCGCGCGGCGCCACGCCCGAAGCCGATGCCGCCCTGGAAGCCGAATTGCTGGCCGACCCGAAGGAACGCGCCGAGCACCTCATGCTGATCGACCTGGGCCGCAACGATGTCGGGCGCATCGCCGAACCGGGCAGCGTGCACCTGGGCGAGCGCTTCGTCATCGAACGCTACAGCCACGTCATGCACATCGTCAGCGAAGTGACCGGCCAACTGCGCCCCGGCCTGAGCTACGCCGACGTGCTCAAGGCCTCGTTCCCGGCCGGCACGGTCAGCGGCGCCCCGAAGATCCGCGCCCTTGAAATCATCCGCGAACTCGAACCAATCCGCCGCAACATCTATGCCGGCGCGATCGGCTACATCGGCTGGCACGGCGACGCCGACACCGCCATCGCCATCCGCACCGCCGTCATCGAGGGCGGCCGCCTGCACGTCCAGGCCGGCGCCGGCATCGTCTACGACTCCGATCCCGAGAAAGAGTGGGAAGAAACCATGAACAAGGGCCGCGCCCTGTTCCGCGCCGTGGCGCAGGCGGCGGGAGGGTTGTAGCGGCGCAGAAGGGCACCCCGCATCGAACCGGCGGCCAGGGCGTCGTAACCCGCACCGGGCGGGGCTTTATCGCGCCCGCCGGACAGCGCAGCAAACCCCACGCAAGGCCTCAGCCACGGCTTTGCGGTATTCGCGTCCGCCAGTGCAGCCGCCGAGCCAGTTGCCGGGCGATCATGCCCACGGCGCCGACTGCAGGCATGACGTGGCGGCTAGTTCTGCTATAAAGTATGATCATAATTAGCCGAACAGGTGCCGTCATGCCGATCAAGAGCCGTAGCCAAGCCGCCACGTCCAAGCAGCCAGGCGCTCGGGCGGGTTCGCTCAAGGCCACAAAACATGCCGATACAGCCGTGATCGAAGGCAAGCCCAGCCGTACCACGCTGCCGGTGAAACTTCAGTCCTTCCGCGTCATGCTGCGCACCGCGCCGCTGACCCAGCGTGTCGAGATCGAGCGCCACGGCGTGCCGTATCAGGTTGTCCAGGGTCTGATCGATGAGATCGGCATCAGCAACAGCGACTTTCAACGCTACGTGCGCATTCCCAAGGCGACCTTCGTCAAGAAGATGAAGGACAAGGCCCTGTTCGCCGGTACCACCGGTCAGTCGGTGCTGGGCCTGATGGAGCTCATCAACAAGGTGGAAGCCATGCTGGCCGTCGAGCACGACAACCCCGAAGCCCGGCATTTCGATGTGGAAAAGTGGGTGGGCAGCTGGATTCAGCGCCCACAACCGGCCCTGGGCGGCCTGACCCCTGCCGAGCTGATGGACACCCCCAGTGGCCGCGAGTCGGTCATGAAGGTGCTGGGCGCGATTCAGAGCGGCGCCTATCAGTGAGGCTGTTTCGAATCGGTTCCGCCGGGCCTGCCTGGAAACCCGCCGACATCAGCGGCGAAGGTGCAGCCGCCGATCCGGGGCGCTGGAACAAACTCGGAGAGCGGGTCGTCTATGCCGCACCGACGCTGGCCATGGCCGTGCTGGAAACGTCGGCGCACATCGACGACAGCGGCTTGCCCCTGAACAAATATGTCATCGACATCCATGTCGATGACGCCCTGTGGGCCGCACGGCGGATCATTGCGGCAAGCGATCTCCCGGTCGGCTGGGATGCCATACCGCACGGCCTGATTTCCATCGACTGCGGCTCGGACTGGTACGCCAGCGCCAAGCAGGCCATCCTGGAACTGCCCTCGGCGATCGTGCCGGAAGAGACCATCGTCCTGATCAACGCCAAGCACCCCAATGCCCGGAAAATAACCGCCAAAGCCACACGCCGGTTCCAGTACAACCTGCTGTTTCGCAGCAGGTGATCCCTTCCGGCGAACCCTTTCCTGAATACCGCCGGACTTCCGGCCAGCCCCGACCCCGCGACTCCCGCTATCCCGCCCCGACAGGAGAGGGCAGGGAAGCGGGTGGGCCAGCGAAGCGGAAACCACCCAAATCGACCGCATGGTCGATGACTTCGTACCATCCGCAGCGTGTCGCCGCCGACCGAGTTCACCGATCCAACGGCGACAGCACCCCGCGCCCTCCGCGGTTGAGTACATGGGTATAGATCTGCGTCGTGCTCACATCCTTGTGGCCGAGGAGCTCTTGAATGGTGCGGATGTCGTAGCCCGCCTCCAGAAGGTGGGTGGCGAACGAATGACGCAAGGTGTGGCAGGTTGCCCGCTTGGTCAGCCCCGCGCTCGCCGCAGCCCGCTTCACCGCGCGTTGCAGCACCGTTTCGTCCAGATGGTGCCTGCGTGTCGACCCGTCATGCGGGTCCACGCTGCGCTGACTGGCCGGAAACACGTACTGCCAAATCCACTCGCGCGGCGCATTCGGATACTTGCGCCCCAACGCGTCGGGCAGCCACACTGCGCCGAAACCCAGATCCAGGTCGCGCTGGTGCAGTCGCCGCGACTGCTCCAGTTGCGTCCTGAGCGCAGATTCCAGGCCCACCGGCAGCATCGTGCGCCGATCCTTGCCACCCTTGCCCTGACGGACGGTTATCTCGCGACGCCCGAAGTCGATGTCCTGCACGCGCAAGCGCAAACATTCCAGCAGACGCAAGCCGCCCCCGTACAGCAGACTGGCCATCAACCAGTTCACCCCGGAAAGCTCGGCCAACAGCGCCCTCGCCTCGTCGCGACTCAATACCACCGGCACCCGCTCGGGTCGCTTGGCGCGGCGGATATCCTCCATCCAGGGCAGTTCCACCCCGAGCACTTCCCGGTACAGGAAAAGCAGGGCCGACAGGGCCTGGGTCTGGGTTGAGGCAGCCACCCGCCCGCGCACCGCCAGATCGGTCAAGAACCCCTCCACCTCCCGCTTCCCCAACTCTCGCGGATGACGCTTGCCGTTGGCCAAAATGAAACGCCGAACCCAGCCCACGTAGGCCTCCTCGGTGCGCTTGGCCATACCCAGTCGTCGGATGCGAGCCCGGACCTGATCCAGCAGCCGGGGAGGCGGCCTGCCGGCACCACTTGTCACCACGCCCGCAGGGTGGGAGGATTCCATGATGGCCACCTCGGCCGCTCGATAAAGGCTGCAAGCTTAGGCGGCGTGCTTAGGCTGCACCATCGGAGTAAAGAATTGTTCTTGGTAGGATTTTTCCTACCCAATCGCACCCAAAGGCCGGCTTAGGCTGCAGGTTTACACGGCGATTCGCCGTCGATTAGAAGTTAGGCCCATGCTAGATGCCGCTCTTTTCATCGTGCTTCTTTTCCTTGGTCTTCGGGCATTCATGGCGCTCCGCCGCGAGTCAGGCATCCGGCGCGAGTTCGGCCAGACCACCGCCCTTGACGCATTTGTCCTTGTCTACCCAGTTGTTCCACTCGCAGTCCTATTTGGTTCCGTTCTCCTGCCGCACCCTGCACTGCTCGTCATTGCCGGTGCGTTCTTCTCTGGTGCCTATGCTTTGGCAGCAAGACAAACGCGCGCGCTCGATAGGTCGGGGACAGACAGGGTTAAGGGCGCCATGTCTGCAACCTCTTCAGCCTCGCTCGGCGCGCTGGTTGGAGTGATTTATGTGGCTCTCTCGGGTGTCTTCGTGCTAATCAGCTACTACATAGGGTCCACCGCGGTGGGGGCCTAACGATTCGTTCAAGCCGAACTTGCTTCGTTACGGCTTTGGCGTGGCAGGAAAAGCTTGCCACGCCAAAGCCTCCACTACGCAAGTCGGCTTAACTCAGGTGTTAGGCCTCAGAGAAGGTATGCCGATGCGTGAAGTTCTAACTGCCGCCACAGAAGCTGCCATTCGTAGTGTTGACGCGGCGCGCTTTTTTCGGACGGAGCGCGGGTTCCATGGGCGCTTCTATTGCGCACTGCAAGCAGAATTAGATAACGCCGGATTGATTGCCAACGGTGCCATCTTGGAGATGGAGTACCAAAAGAGCGCTCGCCATAAGCTTGGCCAGCGTCCGGACATCATCTTTCATATCCCCACAGAGCACTCTCACGCCGGGGTTGAAGCAAACAACTTTGCCGTTTGGGCCCTCAAGAGACGCGCCTCGGTAGCCGAGGTTCGCGAGGATTTCGACAAGCTAGATCAAATGTTTGAAAGGCTTCACTACCCGCTCGGATTCTTCGTGAATGTTGACGCAACTGATCCAATGCGTGCGCACTACTCAGGCACCTATGGTTCACGCCTCGCTACAGTCGCTGCCAGTCTTCACGGCGCACAGGTAGGTGTCCACTGGGGCAAACCCGATGCTGATGCCTAACGAATAAGGTTAGATCGTGCGCAGCCACGATCTGAACCGTTTGTTGGACGAGTCCGGTCCTGGGCGCGAGCGGCGCGCTCTGAAAACAAGTTCGTGGGGATTTTCGGGCTGCGGCGGCTGGGTGCGGCGCGGCGGG
>JAXMJH010000009.1:0-86630 GCA_034376725.1 Lysobacteraceae bacterium
CGGTGGTCTGGTCGGCGGGCGCGTAGGCGGTTTGCTGGGCGGCATCAAGACCAAGCGACTCGAAGCGCAAACCCTCATCACGCTGATCGACCTGCGCTCGACCGAGCAGATGTACGTGGCCGAAGGCAACGCCAAGAAGACAGACATCAGCTTCGGCGCCGGCGGCTTTGCCGGATTCGCCGGCGCGGTCGGTGGCGGCTATGCCGACACCGAGATCGGAAAGGTGATCTCAGTGGCCTACATGCATGCCTTCAACGATCTGGTCGGCTACATGCAGACGATGAACCGCGACGCCTCCGCCGAAGCGGGGATTCAGGCCTACACCGTCACCGCCGTGACAGAACTGAAGCGCACACCGGTCGAAAGCAGCGGGACGGTGCGCGATTTCCAGATTGGCGACCTGGTCTACCCGACCGGCGTGAAGGAAGGCATGTGGTGGGAAGTCGAGGACGAAAACGGCAATCCAGGCTGGGTGACATCAACGACGATTTCCCCGCGCGGCCTGTGATCGGGCAGCTGTCTCGCTGCACATGGGCGCGCCGGCAGAATCGCAAACCGCGCCCACCCCGGAATCACGGGCCTCGGCTACACTGAGCCTGCGGCGCGCCGGCAGCTTCACCCGGCGCGCCGGGCTACCGGTGAGGCACAACATGTGGAGGCAGTCATGAGCAAGGGCATGGATCAGAAAAAGTCGGACAAGAAAAAGCCGACCAAGACGCTGAAAGAAAAGCGCGCGGCAAAGCAGGAAAAGAAGAAGTAAGCCTGTTCACCCGGCCCGGACAAGCGCACCACGCACTTGTTCGGGCTGCCGGCTCAACCAAAGCGCGCTCCGCTCAGGGCTGACAGAAGCGCTCGAATCGACGGAGCTGACATGCATTCCCTTCACCGACGCAAGATACTCAAGCTGGCTGCGGCCGGCGGCACCCTGGCCATGCTGTCGCCGCTGACCCTGCTGGCCCAAACCGCAAAAGCCCCCCGACCCCTCGAAATCCTCTTTCTCGGCGGCACCGGCTTCATCGGTCCGCACATGGTGCAGGAGGCGCTGGATCGCGGCCACAAAATCACCCTGTTCAATCGCGGCAATAGCCCGCCGCCTCCGGGCGTGGAGCAGCTGATCGGTGATCGCGACAACGACCTGACTGCGCTGGAAGGCCGACGCTTCGATGCGGTGGTCGACACCTCGGGATACGTGCCGCGCCACGTCGACAGCGCAGCCGCGCTGCTGGCCAAGGGTGGCACGCCACACTATCTGTTCATTTCAACGGTGGCGGTCTACGACAACTTCCGGCAGCCGGGTATGGACGAATCCGGCCAGCTCAAGACCCTGGCCGACCCGAGCATCGAAACGGTCGATGGCGAGACTTACGGCCCGCTGAAGGTGCTGTGCGAGCAGGCCGTCAATGCGCATTACACCGGCGCGGCAACGATCCTCAGGCCCACATTCATCATCGGGCCGGGCGACCATACCGACCGATTCATCTATTACATCGACCGCCCTCGCCAAGGTGGCCGCATGCCGGTACCCGGGCCTCAAAGCCTGGCCATGGCCTATGTCGACGTGCGCGACCTGGCTGCCTTCACCATCCACAGCCTCGAAGATAACATCTTCGGCATTTACAACATGGTCAGCGCGCCTTCGGCGACCACGTTCGGTGAGGTGATGCGCCTGTCGCTGGAGGCCAGCGGAGCGGACGTTGAGTTGGCCTGGATCGCTCCCGGGCAGATGCGCGCGGCGGATCTGGAGTGGAGCTTTCCGATGTGCCCCAACCCGCTGGAAAACCCTGGGTTCCCCTCGCTCAGCCAAGCCGCCGCGCTGGCCAAGGGGTTCAGCAATCGGCCGTTCAGCGACACCGTTCGGGACACCTACGACTGGTGGATGGCTGAACCTGAAGCGCGCCGACTGGGCAAGCGCGACCCGCTGCCGCTGGAAACCCAGCAGAAGTGGCTGCAAGCCCTGGACGCGGCGGCCAGCTGACCGGGTTGCGGTCACTCACTGCTTCGACGTTGTCCGGGAATCCGCTCCCGAACGGGAGCGCACCCGCGCATCGTCCGCGCAACGATGCGCCGGCTGGACTGTGCACTCGTCTTTTTGGTCGCCAGTCCCCTGTCGGGCCTTGGCGGCAGGCGGCCGCGCGAGACCGGATTTGTCACAGCCGCCTCGGCGCGGCGTGAATTTCGATATGCTGGTCGTTCAGGGCGAAATATCGAATGACAGAAGCACCCGACAGCTCAGCGCCATCCGCACCCGGCATCGATGCAAGGACGCGCGATCACCAGCTGTTGCCGGGGCGCACCTACGCATTGCGCGCGCTGGGCATGGGCTTGGCGGGCTTGCCGCTGGCAGCGGCCGGGGTCGAGCTCGGATTGTCCTGGCTGGCATGGAGCTGGATTGCGCTGACCAGCCTGGTATGGCCGCATGTCGCCCATGCCATCGCCATCCGAAGCCGCGATCCGTTCAAGGCGGAACTGCGCAACTTCGTCATCGACTCGTTTCTGGTCGGCAGTTGGGTACCGATCATCCACTTCAACCTGCTGCCCAGCGTGGTGCTGCTGACCACGGCGACGGCCGACAAGATCAATGCCGGCGTGCGCGGCCTGCTGCGCCGATCGCTGCCCGGCATGTTCGGCGCCATCGTGCTGTTCGGACTGCCGACCGGCTTTGCCTTTCAGCCAGAAACCAGCATGACCGTGATCCTCGCCTGCCTGCCGATCATGGTCATCCATGCCCTGGCGGTCAGTCTGAGCAGCTATCGGCTGGTGCGTCGGGTGCGGATCCAGAATTACCGGCTTGAAGAGCTGACCCGGCTCGACTCATTGACCGATCTCGACACCCGGGGCCACTGGCAGGATCAGGCCGAGCGTCTCCTCAAACGACATATCCAGGTCGGCCAACCGGCAACCCTGATGCTGCTGGACATCGACCAATTCAAGGAAATCAACGACCGCTTCGGACACACCGCAGGCGATGACGTGCTGCGCCGCATCGCCGATCTGCTGCGCAAGATGCTGCGCGCCGACTGCCACTCCGGCCGACTGGGCGGCGATGAATTCGTGGTCGCCCTGCCCGCCACGCTGGCGGAGAGCGAGCTTGCCGCCGAACGACTGCGCGACGCAGTCGCCCGTCTGGAATTCCCGGAATACCCCGGTTTGCGCTGCTCGATCAGCATGGGGCTTGCGGAACCGCCCGCACGAGCACGAACCTTGCGCGCCTGGATCCAATCGGCCGATGAGGCGCTCTATCGCGCCAAGCACGCTGGCCGCAACTGCGTGAAGATCGCTCCGGTATCGGCCACTTCGTTCGGCTGAGCAGCGCCAGCCCTGCCCGGACTGGCTTACCGCGAAGCGAAAAGCGCGGCCCCCAATTGCCGCCCGTACGTGTCGGACCCATCAGGCGCAATGCAACCGGTCACAGCCGATTCCATCTGGCTATGCTGATCCAGTACAAAACCGGTTCAGCGCTTGAGCAGCGATCTCAAACCGGCAAACGGACTGCTGGTCGCAGCGGCTGCCTTGTCTTCGGCATCGAGCGCGCTGGCGCCCGTGTGGTCGATGTAGCGCGAGTGCTCGTTGTCGTGGCAATACACGCACAGCAACTCCCAGTTGCTGCCGTCGGGCGGGTTGTAGTCGTGGTCGTGGTTGCGGTGATGAACGGTGAGCTCCTGCACATTGGCACGGGTGAACTCGCGCGCGCAGCGCCCACAGATCCACGGGTACATTTTCAGCGCCCGTTCGCGATAGCCCTTGGCGCGCTGGTCGGCATTGCGCCGGGCCTCGGCCACCACGCGGTCGAGCACGGCATTGGAATTTTGCGTCTTGTCGGTGGACATCGGGTATTCCGGCGTAGGGACTGATAACGCAACTCTACCAGCCTGTCGGGCTTGGGCGGTCGAAGCAGAGCTTCGGCCGGGCGAGGACGGATTCTCGACTGAATGAATCCAGATCGGTGCTGGCCGCTTGCTCGCGGTTACCGCGTTCTGATCGGATACAGGGGCAAATGACGAGGGGGAGCTCGATCATGAATACATTGATACGTTTGACCGCATTGACGCTGCTGGCGCTGGCTGCTGCTTTGCTGGCGATGCCCGAGACCGCAACGGCCCAGGCAACCCGCGATGCCAAACCGGCGCGCAAGGCGCTGTCGTCTGCCGCTACCGATGGACGGCTGAGTCCTGAGCTTCAGCGCGCGCTGGAAACCCGGCCCGAAACCGCTGCCGCCCTGCTTCTGCCGGCGGTCCAGAAGATCCGCGCACAGGCGGCATCGCCGGTGGCCGGCAATCTGAAGGTGGCGGCACCGGGCGGCGGACTGGGCTATATCTGCAACGGCGGGAACTGCGCCTGCGCAGGCGCGGATGATTGCGTCAAGATGATTTCAGCCGACGGCATGTGTACCGATGGCACCGTGGGCTGCAATGCTTACGGCTGCACCTGCCAGGAAAAATAGGCGAATGACGCGCCGCGGCCCGAGGCCAAGGGTCGCGGCAACTCGCCAGCCAGGCGTGGCGAGTCGTCGCGCCGAGCGATGGTGCCGCTCGTCCAGCCGACCGGGTGTGCGACCGGGTGAGCGAAGAGTTCTACTGCGACGGCGCGTGTGCTTCGCGCGGTCGAAATTCCCGATCCGGGCCAATCCAGGTCGCTGATCCAGGCCCAGCCTAATCCAGGCCCAGGTGATCGGCGGACAGCGGCTCAAGACCCTGCCCGGACAGTGCGCGCGGGCGGCCGGTGATGCTTCGGCTCGGCGGCAGCGGCGCGCCGGTTTCAAGGTGTTCCCACATCGCATCCAGTGCCCGGTAGGCATAGGGCATCAGCGGCAGGTAGCGGCCACCGAACTGCGGGAATGCCAGAAATGCGTCGAAATGCTGCGCCGGAGCGACTTGCCAGTAGTGCGGCGCACGACCGTTTTCGCGCAGCCAGGCGACATAGGCGCCCGTGCTGTGCGGCTCGGGGATGAGTCCGTCATCAGCGCCGTGGATCAGCAACATGGGCAGGCTGCGCGGCGGCAAGCCGGCCCGGGTGGCCGCTACGGACTTGCGCAACGCCACCGACTCGCTACCCTCGCCTTCCCACAGGTCGCGAACGCACAACAAGCCGGACAGATGCGGGTCGGGGCCGGTCGCGAAGGCATCGATCAGGGTCACCGTGCCGGCGGGTGGGATTCCGGAATTCTCGCTCCACCAGGCGGCGCGTTCGATCGCGGTGGCCGCGCGCGGCACGCCGTTCTCGTCCAGCAGCGCATAACCGTAGCCGCACGGCATGGCACCGGCGTGGCTGCGCAGGTAGGCACTTGCATAACCGGCGCCAACCGCACGCCACAGGTCGAACGACTGGCTGACGCCAGCCGACGCCAGCGCGGACAGCGACCAGCCCGAGGCAGTCAGGCGCTCCAGCGACTCGGCAATCCGCTCGGCTTCGCTACCGCTGTGCAGACGGCCTGCGGCGGCGAGGCTTGCGCACCGCTGACGCCAGGGTTCCGGTTTGATGCCGCCGGGACGGGCATTCGGCTCGTCATCGAATTTCCCGTCCAGCAGCGCACAGGGCAGGTACAGCGCTGCCTCGGTGGCATAGTCGAACAAGGGCCGGCCACCCTGTCCGGGATGGATGTTGGCGGCCACCGCGACCACGCCATCGAGCCAGCCGTCGGCGATTTCCGCCGCCCGCAGCACAGCCCCACCGCCGTTGGACAGTCCGACCGCGATGATTCGCGTGTTCTCCGGCGTGTAGGCCGGCTGTCCGGGATACGCCTCGCTGAGCATCTCCAGCCCGAACCGCGCGGCCTGCTCGACGTGGCGTCCCCAGTCGGCCTCTGGATTGTCGCCCGAGTGCAGGTGCTTGATCGCCACCAGCGGACGGCCATCGACCTCGGCGCCCGGCTCGAACTCCAGCACATCGTCCCGGGTACCGGGCGTGCCGTCGAGTTGGACGCCGGTGGCCGATGCATGATCGAACCAGCCACTGCCGGCACCCTTGTCGGTGTGCACCACCGCGCAGCCGCGCGGCAGGCCCCACGCGCTGGCCAGCGAAATCGCACCATAGATCCCGCGCGAGCCTGAGGCTGCGGCAACGATCAGACACGGGCGCTGCGCGTCGAAGGCATCCGGAAGTTGCAGCAGGGCGCGAAACGGATGCCGCGCGCCGTCCAGACGCAACAGGGTACTGAATTCACGGCCGGGCACCGGCCCGGTTTCCCCGTAGAACTCGCCGTAGCCACCTCCGGGCATCAGGTCGGCGATGCCGCGCCAATTGCTCCAGATCGCCCGCTGCCGGGATTCGGCCGCCGTCGGCTGTTCGGGATTGGCGAACGCGGGCGGCAGCATCGCACGCAGCCCGGCCAGCCCCAGCCCGGCGGTCAGCAGGTCGTCGTCATTGCGATGCTCGGTGACGCGGACCGATGCGAGTGGGTCGATAGGCAACTGGGCAGTCATCGGTGACGAATCGTTTGTGGCGGCGCATCCGGCGAGCGGCACGACCAGAAAGGCAGCGAGACGGGAAAAGATTTTCATGAACGGACTGTACGACGAATCGGCGTCCAGCCGGCATCGTACCTTGGTACACGCCCCTGAGGTGCCGAGGTGACTACAATCTCCGCCAGCGGACCCCGAGCCAGCCAATCGCATGCCCAGCGTACTCATCGCCGACGACCACCCGCTGTTTCGACAGGCGCTGCGCCAGGCGGCGACTGAAGCAGTGCCCGGCCTGCTGACGTTTCAGGCCGAATCGCTGGAGGAAGCATTGCAGCAACTCGACGGGAATCCCGACATCGATCTGGTCCTGCTCGATCTGCACATGCCGGGTAATCACGGGCTTGCCGGCCTGGCGGCGATACGCAGCCAGTTCCCGGCGGTCGGCGTGATGGTGGTGTCGGCCAATGACGATACGGCGGTCATCCGCCGGGCGCTCGATCACGGTGCCATGGGCTATCTGCCCAAACGCAGCGATATCGCCCTGCTCGGCGAGGCGATCCTGACCGTGATCGACGGCCAGCAGTGGCTCCCGCCGGGGCTGCGCGAATCGGTTGCCCGCACCGCGTCGCGCGAGCAGGACATCAGCCTGGCCAGCGGGCTTTCCCGGCTGACCGCGCAGCAGTTCCGGGTGCTTACCCTGGTTGCCGACGGACTGCTCAACAAACAGATCGCCGACCGGTTGGGCATACAGGAACGCACGGTCAAAGCGCACCTGACGGCGATCTTCGAGCGCCTCGATGTCCGCAACCGCACCCAGGCCGGCGTGGTACTGCGCGAACTGGCGATCAATGATCCGTCGCGACGACTGGAAGATTGATCAGTCCACCGAGCGGACCGCCGAAAGCCGGCTGAGCAGCGAGCGCAGCGCCAGTGGCTTGAGCGGCTTGTGCAGCATGGCCAGTCCGGCGGCGGCGACCGCAGCGCGAACCGGCTCCGATCGATCGGCGCTGAGCACGATACCCTGCATGCCGGCATCGAAATCGCGAAGTTTCGACCAGGCCGCCAGGCCGGTACGATCGTCGTCCAGCCGATAATCGAGAATCGCCAGATCGGGCGAAAACTCCCGCGCCAGCGCCATCGCCTGGTCGATACTGGTCGCGCAGGCGACCGGGTGGCCCCAGGATTCCAGCAGCGCGCGGGTAGCCTGGAGCACGTGCGGATCGTTATCGAGCGCCAGAATCCTTAATCGGTCGCCGACCGGGCAGGTATCGGTTTCCGAAGTCGTCGCCACGCTGACCGGATTGCCCAGCGGCACCCGCACCGAAAACACACTGCCCCGTCCCGGCCAGCTGCGCAACCCGACCGGATGCCCCAGCAGATTGGCGGTTCTCCGGGCGATTGCCAAGCCCAGCCCCAGGCCCTGACCACGGACCGACTGCCCGCGCCGGAATTCATCGAAAATCGCGCTCTGCTCCGACTCGGCAATGCCGGGGCCGCTGTCCCAGACCTCGATCGACAGGCCATCGGAGCGCCGCCGGCAACCGAAGATCACCCGACCGCTGCTGGTATGACCGATGGCGTTGGACAGGAAGTTCTGCAACACCCGGCGCAACAGATTGGGATCGCTGCGCACCCAGGCCCGACTGGGTACCGCGACCAGCCGCAGGCCGCGCTCGGCGGCCAGCACGCCAAATTCGCTGGCCAGCTTTTCCAGCAGCGGCCCGATGCGGAAATCGTGCGGATCCGGGCGCAGCCCGCCGGCCTCCAGGCGCGACAGATCGAGCAGATCGTTCAACAGCGTCTCGCTGGATGCCAGCGCGCTCAGCACATTGTCCAGCGCCACGCCACGCGAGCCATCCAGCTGCGGCCTGAGCGCGTGGGCGAACAGCTTGGCGGCGTGCAGCGGCTGTGCCAGGTCGTGGCTGACCGCGGCCAGCAGCCGGCTCTTGGCGCGATTGGCGCGCTCGGCCTCCGCGCTGGCGCGGGCCAGCTCGGCGGTGCGTTCCGCCACGCGCTGTTCCAGCGATTCGGCGATCCGCTTCAACTCCGCCTCGGCGCGCCGGAACGCGGTCACGTCGGTGAAGGTCGCCACGAAACCGCCGGCCGGCATCGGATTGCCGCGAATCTCGACCACGGTGCCATCGGGGAAACGCCGCTCGCTCAGATGCCCCGTGCCGGCGCGCATGTGCTCCAGTCGCCGGCTGAGCGCGGCGTCCGGATCGGTCGAGAGCCCAACGAAGCCGTTGTCGATCGCCCAGCCGGCCAGATCGGCGATCGGCCGACCGACCCGCAACAGTTCGGCGGGAAACCCGAACAGCTGGGCGTAACGGCCATTCCAGGCCACCAGCCGTAAATCGGCATCGACCACGCTGATGCCCTGCGACATGTTCTCCAGCGCCGCCTCCAGAACCTGCTGATTGAAGTGCAGCGCCTGCGAGGTTTCACCGACCAGATCGACCACGGTTTCCAGGTCGTCGCCGTCGCGCCGACGGGCGGTCTCCAGCAATAGCCGTGCCGAAGCCGCGCCCAGTACGCTGGCCAGATCGCGCTCGATGCGCTGCTGGCGAAATTCGGGGTCGGGATTGGCCAGCGCAGCGTCGACCCGGTCGAGCGGCAGAAAGCGCAGCGCAAGCGCGCGCAGCGAGGCATCGCCGAGCACGGCGGCCGCCGGAGTGGGCCTCGCATCGGGACGACGCGACAGCAGCCAAGTCACCGCCGCGCCCAGCACCAGGCTGGGCACCAGCGCCCGCGCCAGTCGACTCCAGTCGGTCAGCCCGAACAAGGCGTCCGGTGCCAGCGTGACGATGCCGAACGGGCCGGTGGAGCGCCAGTCCAGGCGGATCAGTTCGGCGTCGGCGAGGCTCGGCAACAGCAATGTCCAGACCCAGACCGCCACCGACACCGCCAGACCGGCGAGCACCGCCAACGGCGGGGTATGCGGTCGCCAGATCGCAAAGGCGAGCGCTGGGGCCAGCGTGCCCAGCGCCGAGAACGACACCGCGCCGATATCGGCCAAGGCGTTGTTGCCGACCAGCGAGCGACTGTAAAGCCAGGCCAGCAGAAGCAGCACCAGAATCGCGGCCCGCCGCTGCCACAGCACGGTGGCCTGCAAATCGCCCCCGCTGCGGTGCGCCCAGCGTCCGCGCACCAGCAGCGGCGCCAGCCAGTGATTGCCGATCATCACGCTCAGCGACAGCGTGGCCAGTATCACCATGCCCACCGCCGCGCTCAGCCCGCCCAGGAAGGCCAGCAGCGCAATCCCCTCCTGACCCTGCGACAGCGGCAGGGCCAGCACGTAAAGGTCGGACGGGATGCCCTGCGGCGCGAGGAGCGCCTGTCCTGCCTTGGCCAGCGGCAGCAATGGCAGGGCAATGAGCACCATGTACAGCGGAAACAGCCAGCGCGCGGTATTCAAGTGACGTGGATTCCGGCACTCGACCACGCCGACGTGAAACTGATGCGGCAGCGTGAACATCGCCAACGCGCCCAACAGCACCAGCGGCGCGAATCCGCTGCTGTCGGTCGCCGGCAGCGTCACGTCCGGAAACACCGGCAGCCCGAAAGCGACAAACAGCCCGACCGCCAGCATCGCGCCCAGCTTGAGCAGCGACTCGAAGGCCATGGCCAGTACCAGTCCGCGATTGTGTTCCGTGGCACTGGCCCGGCGGGTGCCGAACAGCATCGCAAACAAGGCCAGTACCAGGGCGACGTAGAGCGCGCTGTCCTGCCAGGCGGGTGGCGCAAGGCGGCTGGCGCGGGTCATCAGGCCATAACTCATCGCCACCGCTTTCAGCTGCAGCGCGATGTAGGGCAGCATTCCGAGTACCGCCACCGCCGTGACCGCGGCGGCCAGCACGGCATTCTTCCCCAGCCGGGTGGCGATCAGATCGGCCAGCGAACTGGCATTGTGCTCCGCGGACAGCCGTACCAGCTTGACCAGCAGACCGAAGCCGAACAGGTACAGCAGGATGGTGCCGACGAACGTCGGCGGAATCGGCCAGCCCGAACGCGCCGCCTGCGTGACCGTGCCGTAGAACGTCCAACTGGTGCAGTAGACCGCCAGCGACAGGGCGTAGACCCAGTGCCAGCGTCCGGTCAGCCAGGCGCCCCGCCGCTCGCCCCAGACCGCAACGCCGAACAGCAAGCCGAGCCACAGCAGGCCAGCGACAATGATGGACAGATCCGAGAGCACCTAACAGTCAGCCCGTGACAAATAGCGACAGCATACCCTCAGGGGAAAAGCCGTCAGCCTGCGCCTCCAGCGCAGCCCGGCCGGCACCACGTAACCGGACGTTGCACCGCTCCGCGTGGCCTGGCTTGCAGCGAAGCGGAAAGCCGGGACCGCCGCATGCCGTCAAGCACTCCGCCGTCCAGGCTTCCGGCCCAGCGGCCTGATGGCTCAAGCCAGGCTGCCCGCAGTCGAATCGCCGACCCGACTGCGGTCCATCCGATCGCCCAGCCTCAGAAGTTGACCGTGACCGTCCCGGTGATCGTGCGCGGATTGCCAAAGAACGCGGTCAGAGTGCGCTCCAGGCCGAGGGTGGGCGCGAGGGTGTCGTCGTTGACGAAGTCCCATCCGGAGGTGATGTAGCGCTTGTCGCCCAGATTGCGGCCATGGATTCCGATCTGCCAGCGTCCATCATCCGAGCCCCAGACCAGACTGGCGTCGAACAGGGTATAGCCGCCCTGATCGAGCAAGGTGCTCTCGACCTCGAACTGATTGGTCTCGCTGCGGTAGCTGGCGCGCGGCAGGAACGACAGGGTGCCGGGGATGCCGTTGACCGCCAGCGGCAGGGCGTATTCGAAGCCGAGGTTGAGAGTCCACTCCGGGGTGTTCTGGAAGGTCGCGGTATCGGAAATATCCACGCCGAAGGCATTGATGAACTGCTGGAACTCGGCGTCGATGTAGCCGAGCGACCAGTTGGTCCGCAGCGAGTCGCCGGCACCGAACAGGTCGTCGGAAAGACTGGCCTGCCCCTCGAACTCGACGCCACGGATGCGCGCTTCGGCGGCATTGGTGGTAACGCCGACAAAGCTGTCGTTGATTCCATCGCCATTGGTGTCGACGCCGATCGAGCCGGGAATCTGAATGTCGTCGTAGGAATTCCAGAACAGCGACAGGCTCGTGTTCACCCGGCCATCGAGCCACGACGCCTTGTGGCCGACTTCGTAGGCGGTGACTTCTTCGGGGTCGAACTGCATGAAGTTCTTGATGTCGTCGGCGTCGATATCGCCATCGCCGTCGAGGTCGGGCGCCGCCGTGGTCGAGCCGCGCGGGTCGAAGCCACCGCCCTTGAAGCCCTGCGAGAAGCTGAAATACAGGTTGTGATTCTCCACCGGTTTCCAGGCGATGCCGGCGCGCGGGGTGAAGTCGGTGAAGGTTTCGCTGCCGTCAAAATCCGCCGCCGTTGCGATCGGTGCGCGGTCGGGGCCGCCCAACGCCGGTGAGAGGCCACCGAGGAAAGTGCGGCGCAGAATCCGTGCACTGCGCTTGTCTTCGGTATAGCGGCCGCCAACCGACAGCTCGATGGTGTCGGTCAGGTCGAAGGTCACGTCGCTGAACAGCGACCAGGTCTCGGTGTCGACATCGCCTTCGGTATTGGCGTTCAGTCCGGGCAGGCCGATCAGGTCGCCGGTAGCGCCGAGAATGACGTCGAACACATTGAACGCAGAGGCGTCGAGATAGTAGAAGCCGGCCACGCCGGACACTCTGTCGGTCTCGAACAGCAGTTGCAGCTCCTGGCTGAACTGATCGTCGGTGTAGATCACCGGCACGTCCACGTCGACAGTCTGCAAGCCGTCGAAATCGTTGGCCCACTGCGCGTCGTTCTCGCGGTAGGCGGTGATGCTCTTGACGGTGAAACGGTCGTCGATGTACCACTCCACGGTACCGGCAACGCCGCGACTGAGCTGTTGAGCCTCGGGATTGTCCAGTCCGGCACGCGTATCGAACACGTTGTCCAGCACCGGAGCGCCGGTCAGCAGGCTGGGCAGCAGCCGATGGCCCTGACGGGAATTGGAGTTGTCTTCGGTGCGGTCGGCAGCCAGACGGACGAACACGTCGTCGCTCGGCGTCCATTCCAGACTGACCCGGGCGGCGAACACGTCCTTGTCGTAGTTGTCCGCGCCGGTAACGATGTTCTCGCCGAAGCCGTCGCGATTGAAGCTGGCGACCGTGCCACCGAGCCGCAGGCTGTCGCTGACCGGCAGCACGAAGGTGCCGGAGACATCGCGCTGGTCGTAGGAACCACCGGAAACGCTGACCCGGGCGCTGGGCTCATTGCCCAGCCGCTTGGTGACGTACTTGATTGCGCCGCCGATGGTGTTTCGGCCGTACAGCGTGCCCTGCGGGCCACGCAGCACTTCCACGCGTTCCACGTCGTAGATGTCCAGAACTGCGCCATGCGGGCGATTGAGGTAGACATCATCGACATAGACGCCCACGCCCTGCTCGAACCCGGCGACCGGATCCTGCTGGCCGACGCCGCGAATGAATGCCGACAGCGTGGTATTGGTGCCGCGGGTCGGCTCGAGGGTGACGTTGGGAACCAACTGATTGAGATCGGTGATATCGACCGTACCCAGCAATTCCAGCTGCTCGCCAGTGAACGTGGTGACCGCGACCGGAACGTCGAGCACGGACTCCTCGCGACGTCGCGCAGTGACGGTGATTTCGTCGAGCGTGCGTGCCGTCTGCCGGCTGACTTCGGCCTCTTCCGGGGCATCCTGCGCGGCGAGCGGCACCGACATCAAAAGCAGCGAGCCGACCAGTCCGGACAGGGCAGCTTGGCGGCGGATAGTCGGATGAAGCGCAGTGCGGCGCGGTTGAACGCCCTGAACGCTGCGCAATGAGCAAGCAATGGCGCGACTGAGTGGCTTGACGAACATGTGGGAACCCTCCCGATTGATAGCCTCGGCCCGACGCCGACGGGAGCAAGAGTAGACAGCCACCGCAGTTTCGACACTTGTACCTTCGTACAGTGACGGCGGATCGTCGGGACGAGGATACTCAGCGCCGACTCCCGGACCGACGGATTGCCCATGTTCAGCCTGATCGGGCTCATTTGCGCGCTGGCGCTGCTGATCGTCCTGACGATTCGCGGCATGAATCTGTTCGTCGCCACGCCGCTGTGCGCGTTGCTGATCGCCATGACCAGCGGCCTGGCCCTGCTGCCGCCCCTGGCCGTCGAGGGCGAGGGCAATCTGGTCGGCGTATACATGTCCGGCTTCACCAGCTTCATCGCCAGCTGGTTTTTCATGTTCCTGCTCGGCTCGATCTTCGGCAAGCTGATGGAAGATACCGGTGCAGCGGAGAGCGTGGCCCGTTGGGTGATCGAGGGCATCGGCGGCCAGCGCGCGGCGCTGGCGGTGGTGCTGGCCTGCGCCGTGCTGACCTACGGCGGGGTGAGCCTGTTCGTGGTGGCGTTCTCGGTCTACCCGACCGCGCTGGCGCTGTTCCGCAGCGCCGACCTGCCGCGCCGGTTCATCCCGGCCACGCTGGCGTTTGGCTCGGTCACCTTCACCATGACCTCGGCCGGTTCGCCGGAAATCCAGAACTGGATCCCGATTCAGTACCTGGGCACGTCGCCATGGGCCGCCTGGCAGGCCAGCCTGGTCACCGCGGTGTTCATGGCCGCCCTTGGCTACGCCTGGCTGACCTGGATGCTCAAGCGCGCCAAGGCGCGCGGCGAGGGATTCATCGGCCGCGCCGACGACGCGATCATCGAGCGCGAGGCGCTGCCGGCCCCGTGGCTGGCGCTGCTCGGGCCGATCGCCGTGCTGGCGGTGTCGTTCGCGCTGCATGACCGATTCCAGACCTCGGCGCTCATTCTGGCGCTGCTGGCCGGCTGTCTGGTGACCGTGCTGGCCTGCTGGCGCCACCGCCAGACCCTGGGTCACGCCGTCGCCGAAGGCAGCACCGGCGCGCTGATCGCCATCGGCAATACGGCTGCCGTGGTCGGCTTCGGTGCGGTCGCCAAGGCCTCGCCTGCGTTCATGCTGGCGGTCGACTGGGTCACCCACCTGCCCGGCTCCGGCGTCGCCACTGCCGCATTGGCGGTCAGCGCCATCGCGGCGATGACCGGATCGGCATCGGGCGGTCAGGCGATAGCCCTGCCGCTGTTGGCACCGCACTACCTCGATCAGGGCGTCGACGCCAGCCAGTTGCATCGCTCTGTGGCCATTTCGTCCGGCGTGCTCGACTCACTGCCGCACAACGGCTATGTGGTCACCACCATTCGGGCAATCTGCAAGGAGACCCATGCCGCCGCCTATGGATCGGTCGGCGCGCTCACGGTGATCGTACCGGGGCTGGGGCTGCTGCTGTGCCTGGGCCTGTTCGCGCTTGGGCTGTGAGTGTGGCTATGGCGGCCGGCGCCGCGCCAGCGCCGCCGAGCCGAACCGGCGAATGGCGCCAAGCGCGTGGACGAGGCTACCTGCGTCGCAGCCGATAACCGGAATACTCCAACTCCGCCGTTCCGTCTACCATGCGAAACCGGAATCGCTCGCCAAGCCCCGGACCGAAACCCGCCACCCGATACAGGTCGCCCTGCTCGCGCTCCAGCGGAATCTCCAAGGTTGGCGTCAGCAACCCCGGCAGGGGCACGCGAATCTGCGGCATGCCGTCGGCCAGCACGACTTCGACCCGGGAAATATCCGCCTGCTCGGCCAGTGGATCGGGGTTGACCAGACGGTACTCGCCCTGCCAGTGTGCGATTTCCCCGGCATCGGCCGGAGTATCCCAGGCGGAGCCGAGGATCACGGTCGTGCCGGGCGTGCTCATCAGCAACAGCCGACGCTCGCCCAAGCGCACCGGGCGCACCGCCACGCGGTTCAGAAACGACAGACCGATCGGGATCCGCAGTACCCGCAGCCGGAGCCGGTACCAGCCATCGTCACGGGGACTGGCGGTGAAGTTCCAGCCGGCCGACGTAACCTTGTACTGGCCGCCGTCGGTTGCCGTCTCGAACAGACCGAACACAGTGGCATAGCGGGCGGCGAATTCATCCGACTCGAGGCCGTCGGGCAGCGGGATCGTCTCAGCCAGCGGAGCATCGTCATCGCCGGGCGGCGTGCTGTCCGCGCCTGCCTCCGACAACGCGGCATGCAGCGCCGCCGCAGTCACCTTGCCCAGGCTGGCGTCTTCCGGGTCGAAATTACTCGCCGCAAGCACCGCGATGCCGTGCTCGGCGACGATATGCATCCGCACGTCGCTGTAGGGGTAGAACGAGGCAATGCGCGCCACCTCGGGGCCAACCTCCGGCAGGTCGGAGACCCGGAACAGGAAGGCCGCACGCGCCCAGGGCATCGCTGAATCGCCCAGCGGCTGGGCGCTGAACAGGCGAGACCGGGACGCACGCGGAAGCCAGCCATCGTCAGCCGCCAGCAGCGCCTGGCTCAGCCGCCGAAGTTGATCGAGCGTGGTCACCGCACCCAGGGTATGCCGCTCACGGGTCAGCAGGTCGGCGATGCGCTTGCCCTTTCGGTGCAGTGGCACCGACGCGCCGAACCCCGGTGTATCCAGGCCAAGCGGTTCGGCGACTTCGCGGGCAATCAGTGTCTCGATGTCCAGCCCGGAAGCCGTTTCGAGCACGCGTACCAGCACGTCCATTGCGGCCGCCGATTGCAGACCGCCCAGCACCATGGGCTCGGACAATGCATACAGCTCTTCATCGCGATCGGCCAGTGGACGACACTCCCCGGCCCGGCAGTAGCGGCCCTCCAAGCGACCCATGCTCAAGCCGGACCGCCCAAGCAGAATCTCCCTGACCGTCGGTGCGCGGTACTCTGACGGCACGCGGCCGATGCGAAGCGTGGGCAGCAGGTCGGTGACCCGGGCGTCGAGGTCCAGCAGACCGTGGTGTTCGAGCCGCAGGGCCACCGCAGCGAGATAGAGCGCACTGATCTGCCCCAGCAGGATCGGCGAATCGCCGTCGAACGTGCTCTGCCCACCGACCTGCTGGGGTCCATGGCTGTGCTGCCAGAGCAGCCGTCCCTGCACAACGACCGCGACCGTGAATCCGACGACATGGCGCTGCGCGGCCAACTCGCGAACCTCGCGATTGAGCGCCTGCCAGGGTTCCGACAGCGCCCGCTCTTCCGGGCCGACTTGTTGGGCCGCCACCGGCCCGGCAAGACTCAGTGCCAGCAGCAAGATTCCCAACCGGGCCATGCCCGCCGATGAGAATGCGATCGGCATTCTGTTGTTCTCCCTATTTCAGATATGAAACCGAATTCGAGCACAGGGTTTCATGCCGCAGCTGAGCGGTGCGTGAGGATGTCTCCCGGTCACCTTTCCCGCCACAAAAAAAGCGGGCTTTCGCCCGCTTTTTCCGTGGCCGAATCGGCCTTTCAGCGATTTCAGCCTTCGGCGGCAGCGTCGTCGAACACGGCCTTCATCGACAGTCGGATGCGGCCCTGCTTGTCGACTTCCAGCACCTTGACCTTGACGATCTCGCCTTCCTTGAGCTTGTCGGACACCTTCTCCACGCGTTCGTGGGAGATCTGCGAGACATGGACCAGTCCGTCCTTGCCCGGAGCGATGGTCACGAACGCGCCGAAATCCATCAGCTTGGCGACCTTGCCTTCGTAGATCCGGCCCGGCTCGACGTCGGAGGTGATCTGCTCGATCCGCTCCTTCGCCGCGTTGGCCGCAGCCGCATTGACCGAGGCGATGACGATGGTGCCGTCGTCCTGGATGTCGATCTGGGTGCCGGTTTCCTTGGTGATCGCCTGGATGGTCGAGCCGCCCTTGCCGATCACTTCGCGGATCTTGTCCGGGTGCACCTTCATGGTCAGCAGACGCGGCGCGTATTCGGACATTTCCGGGCGCGTCTCGCTCAGCACTTTCTCCATCTCGCCGAGGATATGCAGCCGGCCTTCGCGGGCCTGAGCCAGCGCCAGCTTCATGATCTCTTCGGTAATGCCGTCGATCTTGATGTCCATCTGCAGCGCGGAGATGCCGTTGGCGCTGCCGGCCACCTTGAAGTCCATGTCGCCGAGATGATCTTCATCGCCGAGGATGTCCGAAAGCACTGCGAAACGCTCGCCTTCCTTGACCAGGCCCATGGCGATGCCGGCGACTGGCGCCTTGATCGGCACGCCGGCATCCATCAACGCCAGCGACGAACCGCACACCGAAGCCATCGACGAAGAGCCGTTGGACTCGGTGATCTCCGAGACGATGCGGATGGTGTAGGGGAAATCTTCCATCGACGGCATCACCGCCAGAACGCCGCGCTTGGCGAGCCGGCCGTGGCCGATTTCGCGACGCTTGGGACCCAGCATCGGGCGCGCTTCGCCGGTGCAGTACGGCGGAAAATTGTAGTGAAACAGGAAGTGCTCTTTGTACTCGCCGCCGACCGCGTCGATCACCTGACCGTCGCGTGCTGTGCCCAGCGTGGTGGTCACGATGGCCTGGGTCTCGCCACGGGTGAACAGCGACGAACCATGGGTGCGCGGCAACACGCCGGTGCGGATCGAGATCGGGCGAACGGTGGTAAGATCGCGGCCGTCGACGCGCACCTTGGTGTCGAGCACCATGGCGCGCATGGTGTCGTACTCGAGGTCACCGAACTCGGCCGAGATCTTCTTGGCATCCCAGCCATTGGCTTCGGACTGCTCGGCCAGCGCTTCCAGCACTTCTTTCTTCAGGGCCGAGATGGCCTCCTTGCGCTCGGGCTTGATGGTGATCCGGAACGCATCGGCGAGCCGGTTGCCGATGACAGCCTTGATGGCGTCGACCAGTCCGGTATTGACCGGTGCTGGCTGCCACTTGAAGTCCTGGGCGCCGACTTCGGCAACCAGCTCGTTAATAGCGGCGATCGCTGCCTGCAACTGCTGGTGACCGAACATCACCGCACCCAGCATCACGTCCTCGGACAGCAGATTGGCTTCCGACTCGACCATCAGCACCGCACTGGATGTGCCGGCGACGACCAGTTCGAGGTCGGATTCCTTGAGCTCGGTGGCGGTCGGGTTGAGCAGATACTGGCCGTCCTTGTAACCCACCTTGGCCGCGCCGATCGGGCCGGCAAACGGGGCGCCGGACAGCGCCAGCGCAGCGGACGCACCGATCAGAGCCGGAATGTCGCCGTCTACCTCCGGATTGAGCGACATCACCGTGGCGACGATCTGCGTTTCGTGACGGAAGCCTTCAGGAAACAGCGGCCGAATCGGTCGATCGATCAGGCGAGAGATGAGGGTTTCCTTTTCGGTCAACCGTCCTTCCCGCTTGAAGAAGCCGCCCGGAATGCGTCCGCCGGCGTAGAACTTCTCCTGGTAATCGACGGTGAGCGGGAAGAAATCCAGACCCTCGCGCAGATTCTTGTTGACCACTGCCGTAACCAGCAACACGGTGTCGGCCATCTTTACCAGGACGGCGCCGCTGGCCTGGCGGGCGATTTCGCCCGTTTCCAACGTGACCGTGTGATTTCCGTACTGGAAGCTCTTGCTTACTTTCGCCACAAATATTCGCCTTCTGATTTGACCGCTTAACGACGCAGACCCAACCGCTCGATCAGGGACTTGTAGCGCTCGTTATCCTTGCGCTTGAGGTAGGACAGCAGGCTGCGGCGCTGGTTGACCAGGGTCAGCAGGCCTCGCCGGGAGTGATGATCGTGCTTGTGCACCTTGAAGTGCTCGGTGAGCATGACGATGCGCGCCGTCAGCAGCGCCACCTGGACTTCCGGGGAGCCGGTATCGCCGGGGGAGCGCTGATAATCCTGGATGATCTGTTGGGTATCGATGGACATGGAGTGGTTCTCGATTGACGCGTAACCAGCAGGAACGCCACAGTTAGCGCACCGCTTGGTTCGCCGCGATGATGGTGGGATGCCACAGTTGGGAGGCCGAAATGGCCGTGCCGACAAAAGGCGCACAAATTGTAGCTGGCTTGGCTTTTATTAACAAGGCCTTACAGCCCCGTTCCAGAGTGATTGAACAGCCTGCGGGGGTGCAAAACACCTGTCTCGTCGATTTCCACCAGACCGATCGAACGCCCGCCGGCCGCAAATGCCACTGCCTGGCCGCCGACTGGCCAGCCGGCGGGCGAATCCAGCCGCTGCCCGAGTCGCAGCCGACGAGACTGATCGGCGTCCAGAGTCAGTTGCGGCAAACTGGACAGACCCGCCTCGATCGGCAATAGACAGGCCTCGCGCTGGGCCATGGTCATGGCTTCGAAGGCTTCGAATTCGATCATTTCCGGTGCGACGAAGGGCTCCACCCAGAGTCTGCGCAGCGCACCGACATGGGCGCCACAGTCCAGCTGCTCGCCGATGTCGCGCACCAGACTGCGGATATAGGTGCCGGATCCGCAGACCACCTCGAGATCCAGCCAGGCGTCGCCGATGGCGACCAGCCTGATCGACTCGACGGTTATCGCGCGTTCAGCCACCTCGACCTGCTCGCCCCGACGCGCTTTCGCGTAGAGCGGCTCGCCGCCCTGCTTGAGTGCCGAATAGACCGGCGGGCGCTGCATGATGCGTCCGACGAACGATTGCAGGATGGCCTGAACGCGATCAGGCTCGGGCATGGCGACCAGCCGCCGCTCCAGCACCACGCCGTCGGCATCGCAGGTGTCGGTGGTGGCGCCGAGCACGGCGCGGGTGCGATAGGCCTTGCGGTTGCCGAGCAGCAGGCCGGCAATCTTGGTGGCTTCGCCGAAACACAGCGGCAGCAGGCCGGTGGCCAGCGGATCGAGACTGCCGGTATGCCCGCCCTTGGCCGCCAGCAGGCAGCGGCGGGCCCGCTGCAGGGCCTGGCTGGAGCTCAGTCCGACCGGCTTGTCCAGCAAAAGGATGCCGTCGATCGGGCGGAATACCGATGATGTTCTGGACCGCATCGCTTTCACCCCTGCCCTCGACCTGCCGTCCCGGCCAACGCTGTCGCCTGGCCGGGAGCAAACTCGGTCAATCCGTGTCCAGGTCGCGCAACAGGCGATCGATCTGCTCACCACGATCGAGCGACTCGTCGTAGTGGAAGTGAATCTCAGGCACGGTTCGCATGCGCAGCATCTTGCCCAAGCGGGAGCGAAACTCCGGCGCCAGGGCCTTGAATGCCTTCAACGCCTCGACCGCGCGCTCGGATTGCAGGACGGTGACGAATACCTTGGCGTGCGCCATGTCGCGCGTCACTTCGACATCGGAAACGCTGGCCATCGGCAGGCCGTGCTCACGCACGGCATCGTTGAGCAGAACGCCGATCTCGCGACGCAGCTGAGCCGAAACACGATCCGTTCGCTTGAAAGATTTGGTCATGACCGCCGAGGTGCCGATTGAACCGTCTGGATAGGGCAATAGCCTGCAAACCCGCCGGAACCGGCCGCGATCACGCGCAGCTTCGCAACTTCCGGGTTTCGGAGTTCAGGACCGTTCAAAGCGTGCGCTGGATTTCGATGCGTTCGAAGCACTCGATCTGGTCGCCGGCCTTGACGTCGTTGTACTGCTTCACGCCGATGCCGCACTCGGTGCCGATCCGAACTTCTTCGACATTTTCCTTGTAGCGGCGCAGCGATTCGAGCTCGCCTTCATAAATGACGGTGTTGTCGCGCAGAACGCGAATCGGCTTGCTGCGCTTGACCGAGCCCTCGATCACCATGCAGCCGGCAACGGCACCGAACTTGGAGCTGCGGAACACATCGCGAACCTGCGCGATGCCGATGATCTCCTCGCGTATTTCGACGCCCAGCAGACCCGATGCGACTTGCTTGACCTGATCGATCACGTCGTAAATGATCGAGAAATACCGCAGATCCAGGCCGTTGGTCTCGATGATTCTGCGCGCGGCGGCATCGGCGCGGACATTGAATCCGATGATCACCGCCTTCGATGCCGAAGCCAGCGTGGCGTCGGACTCGGTGATGCCGCCCACGCCGGAAGCGATCACGTTGATCCGGATCAGCTCGTTCGAAAGGCCCTCCAAGGATTCCCGCAGCGCTTCCACAGAACCCTGCACGTCGGCCTTGACCAGCAGGTTGAGCACGGCCTGACCTTCGCCCTGACCCATCTGCGCCATGATGTCTTCCATCCGGCTGCCGGCCTGTCTGACCAGCCGTTGTTCGCGTCGCTTGGTTTCGCGTTCCTGCGCCACTTCCTTGGCCAGTCGCTCGTTCTTGACCACGACGAAGTCGTCGCCGGCCTCGGGCACACCCGACAGACCAAGCAACTGAACCGGGATGGATGGTCCGGCCTCGGTCACCGCCTCGCCGGCCTCGTTGAACAACATGCGCACCCGGCCGTACTGCGTGCCGCAAACCAGGAAATCGCCTTTTCCAAGGGTTCCCTGCTGCACCAGCACGGTTGCCACCGGACCGCGACCTTTGTCGAGACTGGCCTCGATCACCACGCCGCTGGCATTGCCTTCGTGGACCGCCGTCAGCTCCATTACTTCGGACTGGATCAGGATGGCATCCAGCAGCGCGTCCACACCTTCGCCGGTAAGCGCCGATACCGGCACGAACTGGACATTGCCGCCCCAGTCTTCCGGAACGACTTCGTGCTGCACGAGACCCTGCTTGAGGTTGTCGATATTGGACCCGGGCTTGTCGATCTTGTTCATCGCGACGATCAACGGCACATGCGCCGCGCGCGCGTGCTTTATGGCCTCGATGGTTTGCGGCTTGACGCCATCGTCGGCGGCGACCACCAGCACCACGATGTCGGTCAGCTTGGCGCCGCGGGCCCGCATGGTGGTGAATGCCGCGTGGCCCGGGGTGTCGAGGAAGCTGACGACGCCCTTGCCGGTATCGACGTGATAGGCGCCGATATGCTGGGTGATGCCGCCGGCTTCGCCGGACGCCACCTTGGTGCGTCGGATGTAGTCGAGCAGAGAGGTCTTGCCATGGTCGACATGACCCATGATGGTGACCACCGGCGGCCTGGTCCGGGCGTCGCCCTGGACTTCTGCCACGGCGATGAGCTGCTGCTCTGCGTCATTGGCCTCGAGCGCGACGGCCTTGTGTCCCAGTTCCTCAACCACCAGAACCGCCGTGTCGTGATCGAGCGACTGATTGATGGTCGCCATGACGCCCATCTTGAACAGCGCGCGGACCACCTCGGCTCCCTTGATCGCCAGCTTCTGCGCCAGGTCGGAGACGGTAATCGCCTCGCCGATGGCGACCTCGCGCACGACCGGTGCGGTCGGACGGGAGAAGCCATGCGGCCCGGACGGCTGACGCCCGGTATCGGCTGCGCGCGAACGCTGCTTCTTCCGGCCCGTGCCCCGGCGCGCCCGGTCGGACTCGCTCAGGTGCAACTGACCGGCGAAGACCCGCTTGCCCGGCTCCGGACGCGCTGGTTCGCGAGCGCGTTCCGGGCGCGCCCGGTGTCGGCTCTCGTCAGTCCGCTTGGGCGCCACAGCCGGCGGAAGGTCCGCATCGGGCATCGCAAGGGCGGTATCCTCAGGCTGCACCTCGACGATCTCCGGGATCAACGCAGCTTCAGCCTCCTCACGAGCCTTCGCCTCCGCCGCCAAGACAGCCGCTTCAGCCTCTTTGCGCAGTCGCTCGGCCTCGGCACGCTTGGCCTCGACTTCGCGGCGCGCGGCTTCTTCCGCCTCGTGCTGCTGGCGCGACTGTTCGAGTTTGCGCAAGGCGTCGCTGCGCTCGTCGGTCTGCTCGTCGCCAACCTCGGCGCGCTTGACGTAAGTGCGCTTTGCGCGCACCTCGACTGCGACGGTTGTCTTGGACTTGCCGGCCGCAATGGTCAGCTCTTCCACCTTGCGGCGCTTGAGGGTGATCTTCTTTGGCGAAGAATCGGGGCTGGGCGCCTCCGACTTGCCGTGCTGGCGGCGCAGGAAGCCCAGAAGCTTGACCTTCTCGGTACTGGTGACAACCTGATCCGGCCCGCTGAAGGTCATGCCGGCCTCGGCGAGCTGCTCCAACAGCTTCTCGACCGGGGTACCAACCAGATTTGCGAGCGAACGAACGGTTGTTTCAGACATTAGTGCTTCCAGGCCTCGGTGTATCGGGTCCGCGAGCCATTCGGCTGCGGACTGGGATTTGTGATTCTATCAAGCTGCGGCCGACACCCTCCCCAATGCGGAGCGGGCGCGGACGCAGCGCGCTACTCGAACCAATGCTGGCGGGCAGCCATGATCAGAGCGCCCGCGCGTTCTTCATCCATGCCTTCGACATCCATGATCTCGTCGACCGCCATCTCGGCCAGATCCTCACGACTGACCACACCCATGGCCGCCAGGGCGTATGCCGTCGTCTCGTCCATGCCATCGACATCGAGCAAGTCCTGCTCGGGCTTGTGCTCTTCGATCTCTTCTTCGGCCATCAGCGCTTCGGTCAGGAGCGCATCGCGCGCCCGGGCGCGCAATTCCTCGACGATGTCCTCATCGAAGCCTTCGACCGCGAGCAATTCAGCAGCCGGAACATAGGCAATCTCTTCCAGCGTGCTGAAGCCCTCGGCAACCAGAATGCCCGCAATCTCCTCGTCGACCTCGAGCTTCTCGACGAACAGCTGACGCGCTGCACTCTGCTCGGCCTCGGATTTCTCGGTCACCTGATCCTGGGTCATGACGTTCAGCTGCCAACCGCTGAGCCGGCTTGCCAGACGAACGTTCTGCCCACCCTTGCCGATCGCTTGAGCCAGCTTGTCCTCGGCCACCGCGATGTCCATCGAATGCTTTTCTTCATCGACGATGATCGACTGAACCTCGGCCGGCGCCATGGCGTTGATGACGAACTGGGCCGGATTCTCGCTCCACTGAATGATGTCGATGCGCTCGCCGTTGAGCTCGTTCGACACTGCCTGCACGCGCGAGCCGCGCATGCCGATACAGGCGCCGATGGGGTCGGTGCGGTGATCGTGGGCGATCACGGCGATCTTCGCCCGGTCGCCCGGATCGCGCGCGGCGCCCTTGATCTCGACCAGGCCCTGCCCCACTTCCGGCACTTCGATCTTGAACAGCTCGATCATGAATTCGGGCGCGGTGCGGGAAACGAACAGCTGCGGGCCGCGTTGCTCGGGGCGCACATCGAACAGATAACCGCGAATGCGGTCGCCGGGGCGAACCGAATCGCGCGGGATCGCCTTGTCCTTGGGGATGTAGGCTTCCGCATTGCCACCCAGATCGACATAGACGCTGCCGCGCTCGACGCGTTTGACGATACCGGTCACCAACTCGCCGATTCGGCTCTGCCAGGCCTCGACGACCTGCGCGCGCTCGGCGTCGCGAACCCGCTGGACGATGACCTGCTTGGCCGCTTGAGCGGCAATCCGCCCGAACTCGGCGTTCTCGACCACTTCTTCGATGAATTCGCCAACCTCGGATTCAGGCTTGATGTCGATGGCGTCCATCAATCGCAACTGGCGCTCAGGCGACTCCATCACCACATCGTCGGCAACCACTTCCCAGCGACGGAAGGTCTCATAGCTGCCATCCTTCGGGTCGATCTTGACGCGAACATCGACGTCTTCATCGTGGTAGCGCTTCTTGGCGGCAGACGCCAGGGCGGCTTCCATGGCGCCCAGGATCACCTCGTAGGGCACGCCCTTCTCGTTGGCGACCGCATCGACGACCATCAGTAATTCCTTGCTCATCACTCCTGCTCCAGTGCGAAGACCGCGCACTTGTTCGGGTTATGAAAAAATCAGCGATTGGTTTTCTTGCTGCCACCCGGCTTGCGCCGGGCCTTGCCAGGCTCCGGCTCGGGCTTGCCCGGAACCAGTCCCAGCGCCGCCAGATCGGGTACCAGGCGGGCACGATCCACGTCCGCGAACGGCACATGCCACACAACACCCTCGACATCCAGCGCGACCACACCTTCCTCGACAGCGCGCACCACGCCCTGCAATCGCCGCCTGCCCTCGATCGGCAAGCCGAGACTGAACTTCGCCTGCTCGCCGATGTGCCGGGCAACCTGCTCGGCGGTGAACAATGGCCGATCGATGCCGGGAGACGACACTTCCAGGGTGTACTGACTGGCTATCGGGTCATTGACATCCAGAATGGCCGAGACTTCCCGACTGACCCGCTCACAATCCTCGATAGCGACCAACCGGCCCGGCGCATCGATGTACAGGCGCAACAAGGCAGAGTGTCCGGAGGGCTGGTATTCGACCCCCAACAGCTCCAGGTCCAGCGCCGCAACGACCGGCGACAGCATCTCGACAATTTTTTCGGCTTTCGCCACGGACAATTCGCCTTGATCGCGTCCACGAACCACCGCCAAGCGGCAGCAAAAGAAAAGGGCCACTCAGGCCCTTTCCGGTACATCCATCCCGGCGCACCGCTCAATTGGTGCGGAGCCGAAAAGCAAAAAAGCCTCGACAAGGAGGCTTTTTGGCTTCCAAAACTGGTAGCGGGGGCAGGATTTGAACCTGCGACCTTCGGGTTATGAGCCCGACGAGCTGCCAGACTGCTCCACCCCGCACCGGTAGAACGCCCATTATAGAGTGACAGTTGCCACTTGGCAATCACAAAGGCGAGAAAGGCGGCGATCAGACCCCGAATGCCCGCTGGCACCAGCTCATCAGCGGACTCCACGCCAGGCCCAGTACCAGCAGCAGCGAGGCGTTGACCGAAAACAGCCAGCGGAACTGGACATCGGCGGCGGCGTTCGGGCCTTCACCGGCAGCCGGCTCGGAATCGGGCGCATCGAAATACATGACCTTGACGATGCGCAAGTAGTAGAACGCGCCGACGACTGCCGCGACCACGCCGACGATGGCCAGCCAGACCATGCCCGCCTCGACGGCTGCCCGGAGCACCGCCAGCTTGGCCCAAAAGCCCAGGAAAAACGGAATTCCGGCCATCGACGCCATGACGAACAGAATCAACAGCGCGTACCAGGGGTGGCGTGTGCTCAGCCCGCGGTAGTCGTCGATCTCCTCGGCCTCGAATCCGGCCCGCGACAGCAGCATGACGGCGGCGAACCCGGCCGCCGACATCAGTGCATAGCTGATCGCGTAGAACAGGCCCGACGCATATCCGCCGGGTTCGCCGTTGGCCAGGGCGAGAAACAGGAAGCCGACGTGCGAGATGGTCGAATAGGCAAGCATGCGCTTGATGTTGCTCTGCATCAGCGCCAGCAGATTTCCGGTAATCAAGGACAGCACGGCAAGCCAGGCCAACATGATCTGCCAGTGCTCGCTGACCGGCCCCAGACCCGAATCCAGCAATCGGTAGGCCATGCCGAAAGCCGCCAGCTTGGGCGCGCTTCCGATGAACAGGGTGATTGCCGTCGGCGAGCCCTGGTAGACATCCGGCAACCACATGTGGAAGGGTGCCGCGCCGAACTTGAAGGCGATGCCGGCAATCACGAAGACCGCGCCAGTCAGCAGCAGCGAACGATCCGCACCGGCTGCCGCAGCATGGATGGCAGCCAGGTCCAGCGACCCGGTGGCCCCGTAAATCATCGACATGCCATACAACAACATGCCCGAGGCCAGCGCGCCCAGGACAAAGTACTTCATGGCGGCCTCGGAGGCCTGCACATTGTCGCGATGCAGCGCGACCAATCCGTAGGAGCTCAGGGCCAGAAGCTCCAGTCCGAGATACACGGTGAGCAAGCTACCGGCGGAAACCAGCACCGCCATGCCCAATACTGCGAACAGGCAGAGCACGTAGAACTCGCTCTTGAGCAAACCACGCGCCTGCAGGTATGGACGGGCATAGATGAAAACGCCGGCGGTGACCAGGTAGATCGCCAGCTTGAGGATCTCACCGACCGTGTCCTGCAACAGAAGGCCACCGAACAACGACACCGACTCCAGCGCCACACCGCCATCGCGAACGGTGAGCACCGCCGTTGCCAGCAGGATGGCGACGGCGAGAAAGTGCACCATCGGCTTGCGCTGAGGCGCGATGAACAGATCGAGCAGCAGCAGGGCACAGGTCATGCCCAGCAGGAAAAGCTCGGGCAGGATGAGCATCAGTTCGGCTTGGGTCGGCATGACTCGGAATCCTTAAAGCTTGCTGCCGGCCAACTGCGCGGCCAATTGCGCAATCGGGGCGTCCATCAGTTCGATGAGCGGATAGGGCCATACGCCGAGCAGCAGCACGCCAGCCGCAAACGACACCAGTACGGTGGTTTCCTTGCCGTTGATGTCCTTCAGCACCGCTACCTGCGAATTGGCGACCGCGCCAAACACCACGCGCTTGACCAGCCACAGGGTATAGGCGGCGCCCAGAATGAGCGTCAGGCCGGCCGCGAAAGCGACCCATGGGCTGTACTGGAAGCTGGCCAGAATCACCATGAATTCGCCCACGAAGCCGGACGTTCCCGGCAGGCCGGAGTTGGCCATGGCGAACAGCACGAAAAGGCTGGCGAACCAGGGCATGACATTCACCACGCCGCCGTAGTCGCCGATCATCCGGCTGTGCATGCGGTCGTAAAGCACGCCGACACAGGAGAACATGGCTGCGGAAATGAAGCCATGGCTGACCATTTGCACCATCGCGCCCTGCAGGCCGAGTCGGGCCGCATCAAGGTTTCCGGAATCGCGAACCAGCGCAAACGCGATGAAGGTGCCCAGGGTGACAAAACCCATATGCGAGATCGAAGAATAGGCGATCAGCTTCTTCATGTCCTGCTGCGCCAAAGCGACCAGACCGATGTACACCACGGCGATCAGCGACAGCGCGATAACCAGCCAAGCCCATTCCTGACCGGCGTCGGGCGTGATCGGCAGCGAAAAGCGCAGAAAACCATAACCGCCGATCTTGAGCATGATCGCGGCAAGGATCACCGAGCCACCGGTCGGCGCCTCGACATGTGCGTCGGGAAGCCAGGTGTGAACCGGAAACATGGGAATCTTGACCGAGAACGCCGCCAGGAAGCCGAAGAAAAGCCACATCTGCTCGGTCGACGACAGCGGCAACGCGTACAGATCGGCCAGCTGGAAGCTGCCTCCCTTGAGGTACAGGTAAATCAGGCCGATCAGCATGAACACCGAACCGAGGAAGGTATACAGGAAGAACTTGATGCTGGCGTATACCCGGCGCGGCCCACCCCAGACGCCGATGATGATGAACATCGGAATCAGCATGCTTTCGAAGAAGGCGTAGAACAGAATGGCGTCGGTGGCGCAGAACACGCCGACCATCAGCCCCTCGAGAATCAGGAACGCGGCGTAATACTGCGCCGGCCGGGACTTGATCGAGTCCCAGGCGGCAATCAGTACCAGCAGGCTGGTCAGCGTGGTCAGGATGATCAGCGCCACCGAGATACCGTCGGCGCCGAGGGCGTAGCGGATATCGTAGGCGGCTATCCAGGCATGCGACTCGACGAACTGCATCGCCGGATTGGCGATATCGATACCGGCGTACAACCCGAGGCTCAGCACCAGGGTGACGGCGGCAACCGCGGTCGCGAACAGCTTGGCGCGCTGCGGTTGGTGGTCGCCGATCAACAAGGTCAAGGCGCCACCAACGATCGGCAGCCAGATCAGCAGACTCAGTAGAGGCCAGGCGGACATCTATCTTCCCTTGTTATTTGTGCTTAGACAGCCAGCATTCGGATCAGCACGGCGAGCATGACGATCAGGCCAAGAATCATGGCGAAGGCGTAGTGATACAGAAAACCCGACTGGACGCGGCGAGCGATTCCCGCCACCCGATCGACCACCGCCGCCGAACCGTTGACCAGCACACCGTCGATCAGACCCGCGTCGCCGGTCTTGAACGCGAACCGCCCCAGGGCAACGCCGCCGCCACCGAAGACGGTCATCCAGAGGCGATCGAATCCGTACTTGTCCTGCAGAATGCGATAGGGCAGATCGAGCATCGACCGGATGCGATCGGCTACCGCCGGATTCAGGAGATAGATGTAGGTGGCCACTGCGAATCCTGCGAACGCCAGCCAGAAGGCCGGCGAGGCATAGAAGTGCAGCCCGAAAGCCAGGGCGCCGTGGAACAGCTCGCGACCCACTGCCGCCAGGGTGTCGTGCTGCGGCGCGACAGTGATCGATTCGGCGAAGAAATCCCCGAACAACATCGGCCCGACTGTGAAAAAGCCGATCAGCACCGACGGTATGGCCAGAAGAATCAGCGGCACGGTCACCACCCAGGGCGACTCATGCGGCTCGACTGCACCGTGGTGGCCGTGATCGTCCTGGTCATGCGAAGCGTGATGGCCGGCACTCTCCTCTTCGGCGGCCGAATGGCGAAAACGCTCTTCGCCATGGAACGTCATGTAAAGCAGCCGGAAACTGTACAGGCTGGTGACGAACACACCGAGCAACACCGCCCAGTAACCGTAAACCTGCACCAGACCGCCCTGCCCGGCCGCCACGTGCGCGGCCTCGATGATGCTGTCCTTGGAGTAGTAGCCAGAGAAGAACGGGGTACCGACGAGCGCGAGAGTTCCGATCAGGCTGGTGACATAGGTGATCGGCATGTATTTGCGCAGGCCGCCCATCCGCCGCATGTCCTGCTGGTGGTGCATGCCGATAATCACGCTGCCGGCAGCCAGGAACAGCAGCGCCTTGAAGAAGGCGTGGGTCATCAGGTGATAGACCGCACCGGCGTAGGCTGAAACGCCCAAGGCCACGGTCATGTAGCCGAGTTGCGAAAGGGTCGAATAGGCCACCACCCGCTTGATGTCGTTCTGCACGATGCCGATCAGGCCGGTGAACAGAGCCGTGGTCGCACCGATGAACAGCACGAAAGACAGTGCGGTTTCCGAAAGCTCGAACAGCGGCGACATGCGCGCGACCATGAAGATGCCGGCGGTAACCATGGTGGCGGCATGGATCAGCGCTGAGATCGGTGTCGGGCCTTCCATTGAGTCGGGCAGCCAGACATGCAGCGGAACCTGGGCGGACTTGCCCATCGCGCCGATGAACAGACAGATACAGATCACCGTGGCGACCGACCAACCGGTGCCCGGCCAGATTTCTACCGTCTGACCGACCAGCGACGGCGCGGCGGCAAACACGCTGGCGTAATCCAGACTGCCGAGCCAGTACAGTACGCCGGCAATACCCAGCAGAAAGCCGAAGTCGCCGACCCGATTGACCAGAAACGCCTTCAGATTGGCGATGATGGCGGTCGGGCGCTTGAACCAGAAACCGATCAGCAGATAGGAGACCAGGCCTACCGCTTCCCAGCCGAAGAACAGCTGCAAGAAATTGTTGCTCATCACCAGCATGAGCATGGAGAAAGTGAACAGCGAGATGTAGCTGAAGAAGCGCTGGTAGCCGGGATCTTCGGCCATGTAGCCGATGGTGTAGACGTGCACCAGAAGCGATACAAAGGTGACCACCACCATCATCATCGCGCTGAGCGGGTCGACCAGGAATCCGATGTGCGCGGAATAGGCGCCGACTTCGAACCAGGTGTAGACGTTGGCGTTGAACGAGGACGCCCCGCCCCATACCAGCTGATACAGGACCCATATCGAGAGTCCGCAACTCAGCGCCACGCCGAGGATGGTGACGGTATGCGCGCCGACACGGCCGACCTGACGGCCGAACAGGCCAGCGATGATCGCCCCGACCAGCGGAGCCAGTGCGATGACGAGGAGCAGGTTCTGCGAAATCGACACGAGTTACCCCTTCAGCGATCCGAAATCGGCCACATTGATACTGCGCCGGTTGCGGAACAGCACAACGAGAATGGCCAGGCCAATGGCCGACTCGGCGGCAGCGACGGTCAGGATGAAAAACACAAAAATCTGACCATCGACATCGCCCAGAAAGCGCGAGAACCCGATGAAATTCATGTTGACCGCGAGCAGCATCAGCTCGATCGCCATCAGCAACACGATGACGTTCTTGCGGTTGATGAAGATGCCAGCCACGCTGATCGAAAACAGCACGGCGCCGAGGGCGAGATAGTGACCCAGAGAAATCATTCGGATGCCTCCTTGGACGATTCGGCCTTCATCTTGACCAGACGAATGCGGTCTTCCCGCCGCACACGCACCTGAGCCGAAGGATCCTGGTGCTTGGTTCCGACGCGCCGACGCAGGGTGAGCGCAATGGCGATGATGATGGCGACCGTCAGGATCACCGCCGCGAGTTCGAAGGCGATGATGTAGTCGGTGAACAGCGACTGCCCCAACCACGCGGTGTTGCCGACGGCGGCGGCTGGATCGGCACTTTCGATCAGCTGACCGAAGCGCTGGGTGCCGATCAGCAGCACCATTTCCACCGCCATCACCACGGCGACGGCAACCGCCACCGGAAAGTAGCGGGCAAAGCCTTCGCGGAGCGGGACGGTATTGATGTCGAGCATCATCACCACGAACAGGAACAACACCATCACCGCGCCGATGTACACCAGCACCAGAACGATGGCCAGAAACTCCGCTTCGGCAAGCAGCCACAGGCAGGCACTGGAGAAGAAGGTCAGCACCAGAAACAGCACGGCGTGGACCGGATTCTTCACCGTCACCACGGCAAGCGCGGAGGCGACCGTGATCAGGGCGAGGATATAAAAAGCCAGCAGAGGAAAATCCATGGTCGGCCTTGTCAGCGGTAAGCGGCGTCGGCGGCGCGGCGATCGGCGATCTCGGACTCGAGACGGTCGCCAATGGCCAGCAACTGCGCCTTGGTGACGATGTTTTCGCCACGGTTTTCAAAGTGGTATTCGTACACGTGGGTCTCGACGATCGAGTCGACCGGACAGGACTCTTCGCAGAACCCGCAGTAGATGCACTTGAACAGATCGATGTCATACCGAGTGGTGCGCCGCGTTCCGTCCGCGCGCTGCTCGGAGTCGATGGTGATGGCCAGTGCCGGGCATACCGCTTCGCACAACTTGCAGGCGATGCACCGCTCCTCACCGTTGGGATAGCGGCGCAACGCGTGCAGACCGCGGAAACGGGACGACTGCGGATACTTCTCGAACGGGTACTGGACGGTGTATTTCGGCATGAAGAAATACTTCAGCGTCAGCCACAGACCCTGGAAGAGTTCGATGAGCAACAGGCTTTTGAGGTAGGCAAAGATGTTTTTCATGCAATCGACTCAGGCGCGCGCCACGAACCAGCCCCAATGCACGGCCAGAGCCGCGACCAGAATCCAGACGATGGTGATGGGAATGAATACCTTCCAGCCCAGCCGCATGATCTGGTCGTAGCGGTAGCGCGGAAAGGTGGCGCGAAGCCAGAGGAAGGTAAACGCGAAGATGAAGGCCTTGGCGAACAGCCACCAGATACCCGGCTGACCCAGCCAGCCGTCCGTCCAGCCCTGGAACGGCGACAACCAGCCGCCAAGAAAGAACAACGAGGCCAGGAAGCTGATAAGGATCATATTCGCGTATTCGGCCAGGAAGAACACCGCGAACGCGGAACCGGAGTACTCGACGTGGAACCCCGCGACAATCTCCGACTCGCCCTCGGCAACGTCGAACGGCGCGCGGTTGGTCTCGGCCACGCCGGAAATGAAGTAGATCGCGAACAGCGGCAGCAGCGGCAGCCAGAACCACTCGAAGAACCCGGCATTACCGGACTGCGCACGTACGATCTCGCTCAGATTCAAGCTGCCGGCGGCAACCAGGACGCCAACCAGCGCGAAGCCCATGGCAATTTCGTAGCTGACCACCTGGGCGGCCGAGCGCATGGCGCCGAGGAAGGCGTACTTGGAGTTCGACGCCCAGCCGGCCAGGATGATGCCGTACACGCCCATCGAGGTCATTGCCAGCAGGTACAGCAGGCCGGCGTTGATGTCGGCCAGCACCAGCGCATCGTCGAACGGGACCACGGCCCAGGCAGCGAAAGCCGGAGCGATCGCCAGCACCGGCGCCAGCCGGTAAAGAAAACCGCTGGCATTGGTCGGGACGACCAGCTCCTTGAACAACATTTTGAACACGTCGGCGAACGGCTGAATGATGCCGATCCCGAAAATGCCGCCGACATACGCCGGGCCGTGGCGAACGTGCATCCAGCCGATGACCTTGCGCTCCAGCAGCGTGTAGAACGCCACGCCCAGGGTGATCGGCAGAACGACGACCACAATCTTGAGCAGCGTCCAGGCCAGCAGCCCGAAGGTGCCGAAACCGAGGAAGAATTCGCGCAGCAGTTCGATCACGCCTCGATCCTCGTGACGGTGAGATGTCCCGCTGGCGCCATCGGCGCGACTGCGGCGTAGCCGGATTCGATCCAGGCCGCACCCTTGGCGACCGATGCATCCACGACGACCGGCAAGGTTGCAGTGCCCCTGCCATCATCGACACGCGCCATGGCGCCGGCCGACAGGCCGAGGGCGAGCGCCTGCTCGGGATGCAGCACGACCGCCGCTCCGCGGGTCAATGGATGCGCGTTCAGCGCCGGCGAGCGACGCAGAACGGCGTCGGAGCGATAGATGGCGGCACTGGCGATACGCTCGAGGCCGGACGCGGAATCGGCCGGCACGGCCACGCCGGCTCCGCAACTCACCGACCGGGGCGCGAGCTGTGCCCGCAGACCGCTGAGATCCGTGAACTCGAAGCCCGGCGCCTGCAAGCGCTCGGCGAGTGCGCGCAGCACTTTCCAGCCGGGGCGCGACTCGCCGGGGCTCTTGCCACCAGCCCGCACCCGCTGGTCGATGCCATCCAGATTGCTCAGCGTTGCCTCGATCTCGGGCAACAGCGCAATCGGCAGAATCACATCGGCCAGACGTCGGGTGGAAGCGCAGGCAAATGCGCTGAAGGCGACCACTTTTGCAGCGGCGAGGGCCGTTGCTGCGAGATGGTTGTCGGCGAAGTCCATCCCCGGCTCGATGCCGAACAGGACATAGGCCTCGCGCGGCTGCTCCAGCATGGCCCGGGCGTCCAGACCGGCAGGCAGCACGCCATGGCGGGCCAAGCCGACCGCATTGGCGCCCTGCGGCACCCGATCGATGGCGGCGCCGGTGGCCTGCGCCAGGGCCGTGGCGGCAGCGCGGATGCGACTTGCCTTCGGGTGCGCCTCGGCGATGTTTCCGATCACGATCACCGCGCGACTCGCGCCTTCCAGCGCGCCACGGATCGACCGGGCCAGCTCATCTGCGGAGTCGACGATGTCGGTCAATGCCTGCTCGATCCGCGCCGGCGCGACGATCCGACTGCCGGCGACCGCGAATGCGAACTCGAAATCCACCGGATTGACGGCGAAAATCCGGGCGCCGCGCCGGCTCGCCTTCAGCAGCCGCTGGTGAAGCAGCGGCACTTCGTGGCGGATGTTGCAGCCGACCAACAGGACGACATCGGCCTGCTCGAGTTCGGCCGCCGACACCGCGAACGGCTCGGCGACCGGTGCATCGGCAAAATCCAGGGTCTGGATACGGTGATCGAGATGACCGCTGCCCAGCGCATCGGCCAGCGACCTGAGCAGGGCGCCCTCTTCGTTACTGGTCGCCGGGTGTGCCAGCAGGCCCAGCCCGTCGCCGGCATGATCGCGCAGGATTCCCGCCGCAGCGGTCAGCGCCTCATCCCAGCTCGCCTCGCGCCAGGCATCGCCTTCCCTGATCATGGGCACCGTGGCCCGGTCGCCGGCGGTCAGGCCCTGATGAGAGTAACGGTCGCGGTCCGACAGCCAGCACTCGTTGACCGCATCGTTATCGCGCGGAACCACGCGCAACACGTCGCTACGCCGGACATGCAGGTACAGATTCGAACCCAGCGCATCGTGGTAGCCAATGCTCTCCCGGGCCAGCAGTTCCCACGGCCGGGCGCGGAAACGAAACACCTTGTTGGTGAGCGCGCCGACCGGGCAGACATCGATCACGTTGCCCGACAGCTCGCTGGTCAGAGGCTTGCCGTCGTAGGTGCCGATGACCAGGTTCTCGCCGCGCTGCATGCCGCCCAACTCATAGGTGCCGCAGATCTCGGCCGATACCCGTACGCAGCGCGTGCAGTGGATGCACCGGGTCATTTCGGTGGCCACCAGTGGCCCGATGTCCTCGTCGGGCACCACCCGCTTGCGCTCGTTGAACCGGCTGACCGAGCGACCGTAGCCGAGGCTGACATCCTGAAGTTCGCACTCGCCGCCCTGATCGCAAATCGGACAGTCCAGCGGGTGATTGATCAGCAGGAACTCCATCACATTGCGCTGCGAATCCAGCGCCCGCTTGGACTGCGTGTATATCTTCATGCCTTCCATGACCGGCGTGGCGCAGGCCGGGGCAGGCTTGGGCATCTTTTCGACGTCGACCAGACACATCCGGCAGTTGGCCGCTATCGGCAGTTTCTCGTGGTAGCAAAAACGCGGAATCGGAATGCCGGCCTTGTCGGCCGCCTGAATGATCATCGAGCCCTTCGGCGCCTGCAGGGCGACCCCGTCGATCTCGATATTGATCAGGTCGGGCGCGGTCTGGTTGCTGGGTTGGGCGCTCATGCGTTGGCAGCCGGGAATAAGGAATAGGGGATCGAGAATAGGAAATCGGCATAGGAACACCGGGCTCTCGCGACTCCCGATTCCCTATTCCCGATTGCCGCAGGAGAAGCGCTCATGCCGCCTGCTCCACAGGGCCGTCGACGATCGAACGACCGTGCTCGACGTAGTACTCGAATTCGTGCCAGAAATTGCGCAGGAAACCCTGCACAGGCCATGCTGCCGCTTCGCCGAATGCGCAGATGGTGTGACCCTCGATCTGGCCGGCGGTCGCCTTGAGCGTATGCAGGTCTTCCAGCGTCGCCTTGCCTTCGACGACACGGGTCAGCATGCGATACATCCAGCCGGTGCCCTCGCGGCACGGCGTGCACTGACCGCACGACTCCTTGAAATAGAACCGGGCGATGCGCTGACAGGCGCGCACCATGCAGGTGGTTTCGTCCATCACCACGACCGCGCCCGAACCCAGCCCGGAGCCGGCCTTTTGCAGGCTGTCGTAGTCCATGGTGAGGTCCATCATGGTCTCGCCCGGCAACACCGGCATCGAGGAGCCTCCGGGGATCACCGCCTTGAGCTTGCGCCCGTCGCGCACGCCGCCGGCCATTTCCAGCAGGTCTGCGAACGGAGTGCCCAGGCGAATCTCGAAGTTCCCCGGCCGATTGACGTGCCCGGACACCGAAAACACCTTCGGGCCGCCGTTGTTGGGCTTGCCCAGATTCAGAAACCATTCGCCGCCATTGCGGATGATCGCCGGCACCGATGCGTAGGTCTCGGTGTTGTTGATCGTGGTCGGCCGGCCGAACAGGCCGAAGTTGGCCGGAAACGGCGGCTTGTAGCGCGGCTGGCCCTTCTTGCCTTCCAGCGACTCCATCAGCGCGGTTTCTTCGCCGCAGATGTATGCACCGGCGCCCAGCGCGTTGTGAATGTCGATATCGATGCCGCTGTCGAGAATGTTGCGGCCCAGCCAGCCGTTACGGTAGGCCTCGGCCAGCGCCTGTTCCATCCGCTCGAACGGTTCGTGATGAAATTCGCCGCGCATGTAGTTGTAGGCGACGGTGCTGCCGGTGGCGTAGCAGGCGATCGCCATCCCTTCCAGCACCGCATGCGGGTTGAAGCGCAGGATGTCGCGATCCTTGCAGGTACCCGGCTCGGATTCGTCGGAGTTGCACAGGATGTACTTCTGGCCCGGCGCACTGCGCGGCATGAAGCTCCACTTCAGGCCGGTCGGAAATCCCGCGCCGCCGCGTCCGCGCAGACCCGACTGTTTGACCATTTCGATCACATCGGCCTGCGGCATGCGCTCGGTCAGAATCTTGCGCAGCGCCTGATAGCCGCCGGTCTTGAGATAGTTCTCGTAGCTCCAGGGCTGGTCGAAATGCAGCGTGGTGTACACCACGTTGTGTTCGGCGGGTGCCGGGCCGACCGGGCCGGGGCTGTTGTGCTCGCTCATCGCTGCTTACTCCAGACCATCGAGGATCGCATCGATCTTCTCGGGCGTCAGCTTTTCGTGGTAATGGCCGTTCACCACCATCATCGGCGCGCCGCAGCACGCGGCCAGGCACTCTTCCTCGACCTTCAGATAGATGCGGCCGTCGGCGGTGCTCTCGCCGTTGCGGATCCCCAGCTTCTTTTCGCAGTGGCGCACCACATCTTCTGCCCCGTTGAGCCAGCAACTGATGTTGGTGCAGATCGCCACGTTGTTGCGCCCGACCTTGCGGGTTTCGAACATGGAATAGAAAGTCGCCACTTCATAGGCCCAGACCGGCGGGATGCCCAGGTACTTGGCCACCGCAGCCATCAGCTCATCGGTCAACCAGCCGCCGTTCTGGGTCTGTGCCGCGATCAAGCCCTGAATCACCGCCGCCCGCCCGCGATCGGGCGGAAACTTGGCGACCCACTGATCGATGGTGGCGCGGGTCTCGTCGCTCAGCGTGGTCGACGGATCGACATGGCGACAGGCTTCGAAATTTCCGGTGGCTTTCATGCGTTTGAAACCGGGAATCGGGAATCGGGAATCGGGAACCGAGGAAGCTGGGAACGGGCAATCGAGGGTCCGGACTGGTTAGCGACAAAGCGCGCAGCAAACCGAAACCTGCGTGAAGCCGGAAGTTGAGCGTTGCTCCGCGTTCGACACGCCAAGTCCCGCGCAGTCCGCTCTTCCAATTCCCCACTCCCCATTCCCCATTCCCGGCCATTCATCGGTCAATCTCCCCGAAAACGATGTCGTAGGTGCCGATCATGGCGACCACGTCGGACAGCATGTGACCGCGCACCACTGCGTCCATGGACGACAGATGGACGAAACCGGGCGGGCGCAGCTTCAGGCGGAACGGTTTGTTGGCGCCGTCGGAAATGATGTAGGCGCCGAACTCGCCCTTGGGGGCTTCGACCGCCGCATAAACCTCGCCTTCGGGCACGCAGTAGCCCTCGGTAAACAGTTTGAAGTGATGAATCAGGGCTTCCATGTCGTCCTTCATCTCGGCACGCGACGGAGGAGCGACCTTGAAATTGCGCACCATCACCGGACCCGGATTGGCGCGCAGCCAGGCCACGCACTGCTTGATGATGCGCGCCGACTGACGCATCTCCTCGACGCGAACCAGATAGCGGTCGTAGCAGTCGCCCTGCACACCGACCGGGATGTCGAAATCCACTTCGGCGTACTTGGCGTAGGGCTGTTTCTTGCGTACATCCCAGGCGATGCCGGAGCCGCGCAGCATCGGACCGGTCATGCCCCAGGCCAGGGCCATTTCCGGGCTGACGACCCCAATGCCGACGGTGCGCTGCTTCCAGATCCGGTTGTCGGTCAGCAAGGTTTCGTATTCGTCGATCTTGTCGAAGAAGTCGTCGCTGAAGGCATCCAGGAAATCCAGCATCGAGCCTTCGCGCCAGGCGTTGCTGCGCTTGAGGTCCTTGCCCTTGCGCCACGGCGACTCGGCGTACTTGGGCATCGTGTCGGGCAGATCCCGATACACGCCGCCGGGCCGGTAATACGCGGCGTGCATGCGCGCGCCGGATACTGCCTCGTAGCAGTCCATCAGTTCTTCGCGTTCACGGAAGGCGTACAGGAAGAGCGCCATGGCGCCGAGATCGAGTCCGTTCGAGCCGATCCAGAGCAGGTGATTGAGGATGCGGGTGATCTCATCGAACAGGGTGCGAATCCACTCGGCGCGATCCGGCGCCTGTATGCCCATCAGCCGTTCGATGGCACGCACGTAGGCGTGTTCGTTGCACATCATCGACATGTAGTCGAGACGGTCCATGTAGCCGATCGACTGGTTGTAGGGCTTGGATTCGGCCAGCTTCTCGGTGGCCCGGTGCAACAGCCCGACATGCGGATCTGCGCGCTGAACGACTTCGCCGTCCATCTCCAGCACCAGGCGCAGCACACCGTGCGCGGCCGGATGCTGGGGGCCGAAGTTCATCGTGTAATTGCGGATTTCCTGTTTCAGGTTGGCGCTCATCGCATTTCAGTCCTTCTGCGCCCGCTCGCTGTTGGCCTGCTGGAGACGGGAATCGGGCCGGATCGTGCGCGGCACGCCCACGCGGGGCTCGATCGACACCGGCTCGTAAACCACGCGCTGCTTGTCCGGGTCGTAGCGCACCTCGACGTTTCCGATAACGGGAAAATCCTTGCGGAACGGGTGGCCGATGAAGCCGTAGTCGGTGAGGATGCGGCGCAGGTCCGGATGCCCTTCGAAGACGATGCCGAACAGATCGAATGCCTCACGCTCGAACCAGTTGACCGACGGCCAGATGTCGACCAGCGACGGAATCAGCGGCAGGCCGTCGTCGGGCGCGAAACAGCGCAGCCGCAACCGGCGGTTGTGGCGAACCGAGCTCAGGTGCGCAACCGCGGCAAACCGACGGTGGGAATCGCCGCCGGTCGGACGATTGGCCCAGGCGAATCGCCCTGCCCCCTCTCCTTCCACGCCGCGACTGAATCCTTCCGATGAGACATCGGTGGTGTCCCATTCCACCTGGCCGTAGCTCAGGTAGTCGACACCGCACAGATCGATGAGTTGCTCGTAATGGAAGTCGGCCTCGTCGCGAAGGGCGCGAGCGACCTCCAGCCAGTCGTCGACTTTGACGATCAGCGTGATTTCGCCAAGCCGTTCGATCGGATCGCAGTCGAGCTGCGCGCCAAAACGAGCCTTGAGTTTGTCTGCGTAGCGTACCGGGGATTCGCTCATGGCTCAGCGGGCAATCGTGTTGGTGCGGCGGATCTTCTTCTGCAACTGCAATATGCCGTACACCAGCGCCTCGGCAGTCGGCGGGCAGCCGGGGACATAGACATCGACCGGAACGATCCGGTCGCAGCCCCGCACCACCGAATAGGAATAGTGATAGTAGCCACCGCCGTTGGCGCAGCTGCCCATGGAAATGACCCACTTCGGGTCGGGCATCTGGTCGTAGACCTTTCTCAGGGCGGGCGCCATCTTGTTGACCAGGGTGCCGGCGACGATCATCACGTCGGACTGGCGCGGCGAGGGACGAAAGATCACACCGTAGCGGTCCAGATCGAGTCTGGATGCGCCGGCGTGCATCATTTCCACCGCGCAACAGGCCAACCCGAAGGTCATCGGCCACATCGACCCGGTGCGCGCCCAGTTGATCAGGGTATCCACGCTGGTGGTGACAAAACCGCGCTCGACCAGCGGGTTATCGCCGTCCGGGCGCAGGATGTCGTCCACCCGGCCGACCGGCACCGGGTTATGGAAGAACTCGCTCACTCCCATTCCAGGGCTCCTTTCTTCCACTCATAAACGAAGCCCACGACCAGAATGCCCAGAAACAGGGCCATCGCGATGATTGCGGGCATGCCGATATCCTGAAAAACCACTGCCCATGGAAACAGGAAGGCGATTTCCAGATCGAAGATGATGAACAGGATCGCCACGAGGTAGTAGCGCACGTCGAACTGCATGTGCGAGCCTTCGAACGCCTCGAATCCGCATTCGTAGGGCGACAGCTTTTCGCTATTGGGGTGCTTGGGGCCAAGGAGCCATCCGATCACCAGAAGGGCTACACCCATCACGCTGGAAACGAACAGGAACAGCAGGATCGGCAGATATTCGCCAAGCACGTATTTTGTCCTCTCATCCGCATGCGCAGCCGCCGCGGATTTGCGTTCTGAGGGACCTGTGTCGTTTCCCGACGCAGACCCACCACGACAATGGTGCCCAGGGGGGGACTCGAACCCCCACGGCTTGCGCCGCTACCCCCTCAAGATAGTGTGTCTACCAATTCCACCACCTGGGCAAGGAGAACCGCATCAGATCATGCGGGCACCGCAATTGTAACCGTTCAGCCGCCGTTTGGCTCGGCCTCGGACGAAGTTTCCGAGGCTTCGCCATCTGCCGCTGGAGCATCGTCCACCACCGGTGCGTCTTCCACAGCCGGAACGTCCGCAGGCGGGATGTCCTGGACTGCGTTCTGTACCGGATCGGCAGAAGGAATCTCGCCCTGCGGCTGGGCAGCGGCGGGGACCGAACCCATGATCCCGAGATCCGCTTCGCTGGGGCCCTGGCTGCTGCGGCTGGCATACATCGCCATGCCGAGACTGATGACGAAAAACACGATCGCCAGCCACTTGGTGCTCTTGGAGAGGAAATTGGACGCGCCGCTGGCACCGAAAACCGTTGCCGACGCGCCAGCGCCGAATCCCGAGCCGGCCGCAGCGCCGGCGCCGCGCTGCATCAGGATGAGAGCGACCATGGCCACGGCCACGATCAGGTAGAGCGCATTGACCAACTGGATGAGCATGTATGTACCGTTACCGCTTTTGCGCCGCCCGGGCGATGTCCAGAAACTGGACCGCGTCGAGCGAAGCGCCTCCGATCAGGCCGCCATCGATATCGGGCTGGGAAAACAGCTCGACCGCAGTGGCGGGTTTGACGCTGCCCCCGTAAAGGATGCGCAGCGAGCTGGCTATTCTAGCATCGCGCATTGCCACTTCGCCACGGATCGCGGCATGTACCGCCTGGGCCTGTTCCGGCGAGGCCGACCGGCCGACGCCGATCGCCCACACCGGCTCATAGGCGATGATCGCCTCGGCGAACACGCCCGGCCCCTGTCCATCCAGCAGGACGGCCAACTGCGAGCGGATCACCTCGGTGGTTTCCCCGTCCTCACGCTGGGCCAGGGTTTCGCCGACGCACAGCACCGGCGCCAGGCCGGCGGCCTGGGCAGCGATGAACTTGCGGGCCACCAGCGCGTCGTCCTCATGATGGTACTGACGCCGCTCGGAGTGCCCGACCAGCACATACCGGCAACCCACCTCGGCCAGCATCGATCCGGCGACCTCACCGGTAAACGCGCCTGTGGCGTGCTCGCTGATATCCTGCGCGCCAAAGCGCAGACCGCTGCCGCCGTAGCGGAGGTGAAGTTCGGAGAGATAAGGTGCCGGCGGCATCACCACCACATCCACCTCGGCCACCGGGGCCTTGGCGGCGATGGCATCCAGCAGCGCCTGTGCGAATCGCCGGTCGCCGTTCAACTTCCAGTTTGCCGCGACCATCGGCTTGCGCATGCGGGACTCCAGCGGATTGCATTCAGGCCAAGCAGTATCGACGCGATGCGCCGGTTCGATCAATGGCCAGGCGCTGCACTAGACTTGCGTCTTTGCCACGGAGCAAGGCCCATGCCTGAACACATCGGGGGTTATGCCCTGGTCACCGGCGCATCGAGCGGCATCGGTGCCTCGATCGCCCGGGAATACGCCGCGCGCGGCCGGGCGCTGATTCTGACTGCCCGGCGGGAAGACCGGCTGACAGAGCTGGCCGGGGAGCTGCGCAGCCAGGTGCCGGTCGTCGTGATCGCCGCCGATCTGGCTGATCCGGCCGCACCCGAGCGGTTGTTCGAGGCATGTCGGGAGCAGGGTCTGTTCGTGGAGATCCTGGTCAACAACGCCGGCTACGGGGTGGCCGGCCGTTACACCAGCGCCAGCTGGCGAACCCACGCCGACTTTCTGCAGGTGATGGTGACCGCCGTTGCCGAGCTGACGCACCGGTTTCTGCCGGCCATGCAGGCGGCCGGACGGGGTCAGATTCTCAACGTCGCCTCGGTCGCCGGACTGGTGCCCGGCTCGATCGGCCACACCCTGTACGGCCCGGTCAAATCCTGGTTGATCAAGTTCAGCGAGTCCCTGGCGCTGGAGGGCGAGGCGCACGGCGTGAAGGCTTGCGCGCTGTGTCCGGGTTTCACTTACTCGGAATTTCACGATGTCACCGGCACCCGCGGACAGGTCTCGCAGATGCCGGCCTACATGTGGCTGAAGGCGCCCGATGTGGCCAGAGCCGGCATCGACGCCGTCGAAAGCGGTAAGCCGATCTGCGTGCCGGGCGCGGTCTACCGGATCATCCGGTTGATCGTGAAACTGTTGCCCGACGGCCTGGCCCGGCGCCTGGTCGCGCGCCGGTCCAAGGATTTCCGCGACGACAGCTGAGCGATCGCGCAGCGGTCCTCAGCCGTTGCGCAATGCCGAAATGCGCTCGGCCAACGGCGGATGGCTCATCAGCAGTCGCTTCAGCCCGCCACCGACCGCGCCCGAGATGCCGAACGCGCGCACCTGGGTCGGCAGCGTGCTCTGCCCGTAGGTCTGGGCCAGCCGCTCCAGGGCCCGAACCATCTTGTCGCGCCCGGCCAGCCGGGCGCCGCCGGCATCGGCGCGGAACTCGCGCCAGCGGCTGAACCACATGGCGATCATCGACGCGATCAGACCGAAGATCATGTCAAGCACAAACACGATGATGTAGTAGGCAAAACTCGGCCCGCCATCGCGGTTGCCGGAGATGGCACCGTCGATGATCCGACCCACGATGCGCGCCAGGAAAATCACGAAGGTGTTCAGCACGCCCTGGATCAGGGCCATGGTGATCATGTCGCCATTGGCGACATGGCTCACCTCATGGGCCAGCACCGCTTCGGCCTCGTCGCGGCTCATCGCACGAAGCAGACCGGTGGACACCGCCACCAGGGCATTGTTGCGGCTGGCGCCGGTGGCGAAGGCATTGATTTCCGGCGCATCGTAGATGGCCACTTCGGGCATGCCGATGCCGGCGACCTCGGCCTGCCGGCGCACGGTGTTGACCAGCCAGGCCTCGGCCTCGTTGCGCGGCTGCTCGATGACATGCGCCCCGGTGGCACGCTTGGCCATCCATTTGGAAATGGCCAGCGAAATGAACGAGCCGCCGAAGCCGAACATCGCGGCGAATATCAGCAGCGTCCCGGTTTCGCCCAGTCGCACGCCAAACACGCCCTGGAGCACGGACAGGACGATGCCGAGTAGCGCGAGAACCGCCAGATTGGTGGCCAGGAAAAGAACGATCCGCATCATTGCAGGTACTCCGGTTACGGTCTGAGATCAGGTTCGGAATTGGAGTATAGATTGGGTACACTGCCGACAACTTCAAGGCCACGTGAATGGCCCCGACCGCATGCCTGATCTCTCCGCGTCATCGCCCGCGCCGTCCCTGCGGTACCGGGGCCGTTTCGCGCCCTCGCCCACCGGCCCACTGCATCTGGGCTCGCTAGCGGCCGCGCTGGCCAGCTGGCTGTTCGCCCGTCGAGCGGGCGGCGCGTGGCTGCTGAGAATCGAGGACATCGACCCGCCGAGAGAGCAGCCGGGTGCGGCTGAACTTCAGATCCGCACCCTGGCAGCTTTTGGAATGTCTGCGGACGAGCCGGTACTCCGACAGAGCCGTCGTATCGACGCCTATCGCGCCGCCCTGGATCGGCTCGTCGAACAGGGCCAAGCGTTCGAGTGCCACTGCAGCCGGCGCATGCTGGCCGCGCGGCCCGGCGTGCATCGGGCCTGCCTGCCGGGTGCCCAGCGCGCGAACCCGGCCATCCGTTTCCGGGTGCCGGACAAGACCGCATCAACCGTGATCGATGTCGTCCGGGGCCGATTCGAGCAGCGCGTGGACCAGGAAGTCGGCGACTTCGTGATCAGACGCGCCGATGGCCTGATCTCCTACCAACTGGCCGTTGTGGTCGACGACCAGTATCAAGGCATCACCGAGGTGATTCGTGGCGCCGACCTGCTCGACTCCACGCCTCGCCAGATCCTACTGCAACGCGCGCTCGGCTATCGCACGCCCAGCTACGGCCATATTCCGCTGGTGGTCGACGCCAGCGGCCGAAAGTTGAGCAAATCGCTGGCCGCTGTTCCAATCGATCCCGACGACCCGGTCCCTGCCCTGTCGGCTGCCTGGGCCGCACTCGGACAGGACATCGGTAAATTGCCCCGGTCCGGCCCGGCCGAGCGCGTTCTTCAACACGCGCTGGCCGCATTCGAGCCGACGGACATTGGAAAACAGGCGTTCGGGGTGCTCAGTCTCGCCTCGGGAGACGACCTGCAGGAAAAAGTCGACGAGACTGCTGACCGCTGAACCGGCCCGGCGTACACTCGGGCCGACACCAACAAAAGCTCACGGAGGGTTTCGGTATGACTGCTCGCATCGCTCTGGTCACCGGCGGCACCGGCGGCATTGGTTCGTCGATCTGCAAGCGCCTGGTCCAAATGGGCCATAAGGTTGCCACCAACTACCGCAATGAGGCGCGCGCCCGCGACTGGCAGGCGGCCATGAAAGCCGAAGGCTTCGATATCGCGCTGGCGCAGGGCGATGTGGCCGACCCATCTACCGCGGCAAGCATGGTGGCCGAGGTCGAGCGCCAGCTCGGCCCGGTGGAAATCCTGATCAACAATGCCGGCATCACCCGCGATTCCACGTTTCACCGGATGTCGCCCGAGCAGTGGCATGAGGTCATCAATACCAACCTCAACTCGGTCTTCAACGTCACCCGCCCGGTGATCGATGGAATGCGGGAAAGAAAATGGGGGCGGGTCATCCAGATCAGTTCGATCAACGGCCTCAAGGGCCAGTACGGCCAGGCCAATTACGCAGCCGCCAAGGCCGGCATGCACGGCTTCACCATCTCGCTGGCGCGTGAGAATGCCAGACTCGGCATCACCGTCAATACGGTCTCGCCCGGCTATGTGGCAACCGACATGGTGATGGCCGTCCCTGAGGAAGTGCGCGCCAAGATCGTTGCCGACATCCCCACCGGCCGACTCGGCAAACCAGAAGAAATCGCCTACGCGGTGTCGTTTCTGGTGTCGGAAGAGGCGTCGTGGATCACCGGTTCCAATCTCGACATCAATGGCGGCCACCACATGGGTTGGTGATCATTCAGCTAAAACGGCGCACCCGCCCGCTACGCCGGGCGGCACGCCGGCCCGCTGGAAACCAATGACCCGGCCAGGTCACTGTTAACACTGCCAAAGCGTCGCCGAGTGGCACTGGCGATACCGCCGAGACTCGCCCTGCCGATGTCTCGATTCCGGGTTGACGATCATCAACGTGCTTCGGGGTATCGGGTATAGCATAAAGGCACGAGGGTTTGCCCTGCAGACCCGCACCGGAGATCTGCCGTGGCCTTCGATCGCATCCTGGTTCCGCTGGACGGCTCGGCCCTTGGCGAGCAAGCGCTCGGCCACGCAATGCGCATTGCCAGGGCATTCGAATCCCGGGTGCTGTTGCTTCGGGTGCTGGACGCCCCGCCAGCGTCGGCCCAGCGTATTCCCGAAACCCTCGACTGGCGGCTGCGCGCGCTACAGGCCCAGCGCTACCTCGATGCACTGACCGAGAGGCTGGCCGAGTCCGGCCTGGACGCCGAGTCGCACCTCGCCGAGGGTCGGGCGGCCGAGCGAATCCTCGAATTCATTCATGAAAAGAACATCGACCTGGTGGTGTTCAGCGCTTACGGCTGGGGTGGAGTCACGCATTTTCCGTTTGGCGGCACGGTTCAGAAAGTGATCGCCGCAGCGGATACGTCTTTTGCCGTGGTCCGACCCGATCCCATTGCGCAGGTCGGGTTACCGACTAACGGCTACCGAAAGGTGCTGGTCCCGCTGGACGGCTCCCAGCGGGCCGAATGGGCCATGGGACTTGCGGCGTCGCTGGTGATGCCCGAGCACGGCAAGCTTTTGGTACTGCACGTGATAGCTGCACCGGATATGCCGCGCCGACAGCCGTTTACCCAGGAAGAATCGGACCTGCGCAACAAGCTGATCGCATGCAATCGACGGGCGGCGGAGAGCTATCTGGCCGACGTGGTGGCGCGCTTCAGGAGTCGAATCGACATCCAGAGTCGTCTGGAGGTGTCCTCAAACGTCATCGAAACCATCCAGACCCTGGCTGAAGGCGAAGATGTCGATCTGATCGCGCTGGCCGCGCGCGGCGCGACCCCTGCCGGCGCAACCCGACAAGGTTCGACAAGCCACGCCCTGCTGGCCGGATGCGACCGCCCAATGCTGGTGCTTCAGGAAAATCAGCGCTCGGCATTCAGGGCCCGCGACGAGGTTGCTGTGCACACGAAGGCGGGCAGAGCCTTCGCCAGCCCCTGATCCGGGCCGGGCTGGATGACGCGCAAACGGCCCAAACGTAGCGACAGCAAGGCAGCGCGGAACACCGATGGCGTACGACCGGGATCGACCCATCGCTCCCAGACCGAAAGCAATTTGCCGTCCAAATCCGGCGCACTGGCCGATCAGCACCTTGTCGGACGCTTCGCAGGACCCACGTTCCTGCCATTGCCGCTGGGTCTCGGGGCGATCAAACGCTGTCTGTATCGGGTCTATGACCAAATAGAAAAGAACATCGCGACCGGTCGCTCCGGCATCCGCGCCGAGGAATGGCTGCTGGACAACCGGCACCTGGTCCAGCAGTCGCTTGCCCAGGTCCGTGAACACCTTCCGCGCGGCTACCGAAAGCGGCTGCCGCGCGTTCGGCAGGCCCATGAGCCGGTGCGCACGCGAATACAGGAAGTTGCGACGTTTCTGGTCCACGAAGGGCCGCGCCCGATCGATATCGCCTGGATCGAGGAAGCGCTGGAAGACTATCAGGACAGCGCCGAACTGAGCACCGGCGAGCTCTGGGCGCTGCCCAGCTACCTGCGCCTTTCGGTGTTGTCGGTGCTGGCCGAGGCCGCCTCTCGGTGCCTTTTGCAGGATGATCCGACGACCGGCACCCAGGGGCGTCCGGAAGGGCGATCCGAAGATGTCGCGGAGGCTGTTCTTTCTCTGCGCCAGCTGGCCGATCATGACTGGCGAAGATCCTTCGCGCGGATCAGCCGCGTCGAACGGATCCTCGCCCAGGACCCGGCCGATGCCTATGCCGCGATGGATTTCGCCTCGCGCAACCGCTACCGGAGGGCGATCGAGGAATTGGCCCGCGACAGTCGGCTTTCCGAAGCAGCTGTCGCCGAGCGCATCGTGGCGGCCTGCCAAGCCCAAGGCGCAACCCAGGCCCGCGCCGGTCACGTCGGCTATCACCTGATCGGGCCGGGTCGGCAACCCATGGAGCATGCCCTGGGCTGCGCACCCGGCGCACGGGGGCGGTCGTCGCGTTGGATGTCGCGTTGCCCCGACGCAGTCTATTTCGGCCTACTGAGCGCATTCGCCCTGCCGCCACTGGTCGGCCTGGCCTGGTTTTTGATCTCCAGGTCATTCGGCGTCGTGCCCAGTGTGCTGACGACTGCACTGGCCAGCGTGCCGGTGCTCGGGCTGGCGGTCATTTTCCTCAACGGCCTGGTCACCTGGCTGCTGCCGGCTCGGCCATTGCCCCGGATGGACTACTCCGAGGGCGTACCCGATGGCTTTCGTACCGCAGTGGTCATGCCGGTACTGCTGACCCGTATCCAGGACATCACCCGGATACTGGACCGGATTGAGGTCAACTACCTCAACAATATCGACGACAATCTCGTCTTCGCGATCCTCAGCGACTTCGGCGATGCCGACAACGCGTCCACGCCGGTGGACGCCAGCATGCTGGACGCCCTGGCGCGGGGCATCGATGCGCTGAACCAACGGCACGCCGGCGCCGGCGGCAGGACGCCGTTTCTGGCGCTGCACCGCCGTCGTCGCTGGAACCCGGCCGAGCGGATATGGATGGGCTGGGAACGCAAGCGCGGCAAACTGGCCGAATTCAACGACCTGCTGGCAGGCGATGATCGGACCGACTACCGCACCCGGTTCGGCGATGTCGCCGCCCTGGACGGCGTGCGTTTTGTGATCACGCTCGATGCCGACAGCCATCTGCCGCCCGGCGCCGCCCGCAGATTGGTCGCCAGCCTGGCCCACCCCCTGAACCAGCCGGTCTACACGCCCGGCCAACCAGGCATTCGCGCCGGGTTTTCCATCCTCCAGCCCCGCCTGGAGATCGATCCGGGCAGCACCACAGCCAATCGGTTCACCGAAGCATTCGCCGGCGACACCCGACTCGATCTGTACACCCACGCGGTGTCCGATGTGTACCAGGACCTGTTCGGCGAGGCGATCTACACCGGCAAAGGCATTTACGACTGGCGGGCGTTCAAGCATGCGCTCGACGGTCGGATTCCGGAGAACTCGCTACTCAGCCACGATCTTCTGGAAGGCATCATCGCCCGGGTCGGGCTGGTTTCCGACACGATTGTGCTTGAGCAATTCCCGGCAAATGCGCCCGCCTTCATGCGCAGACTGCATCGCTGGGTTCGCGGCGACTGGCAGTTGCTGCCGTGGCTGGTTCCGGGCTGGCCGCGACGCCTGAGCTCCGGCGCGCGCGCGCCGATGTCGGCCATCGATCGATGGAAGATGATCGACAACCTGCGCCGCAGCCTTCAGCCAAGCGCGATCCTGCTGTTCTTGCTGATGGCCTGGTTCGGCGTTCTGCCCGGTGAGACTTGGGCGTGGATGATCGCCCTGCTCGGCATCCAGGCAGCGCCAGTGCTGGCCGACATCCTGTCGCTCGCCACCCATGCCTTGTCCAGCCCCCCGGCCACCCTCGTGCGCCGCCTCCGGCAAGTACCCACCGCGCTTGCGCAACCGATCGGACACTGGCTCCTGGGCCTGGTGCTGTTGCCGTTCGAGAGCCAAACCACGCTGGATGCCATCGGCAGAAGCGTTTACCGCATGCTGGTCTCGCACCGCCGGCTGCTCGAATGGACACCGGCGGCGCACGACGAGCGCCGGCTTGGCGAAGGCGCGTCGGCGGCGCAGTGGATGCGCGAAATGTGGGTGTCACCCGCGCTGGCCGTGGCCGCCGGGCTCGCCACGGCCACGCTGAACCCCGGCGCAGTGCCGCTGGCTCTGCCAGTGCTGGTTGCATGGCTTTTGGCGCCGTGGATCACGGCCTGGACCTCGCGACCGCTGCAGCGTCCGGCCGTGCTGACCGGGGACATCGAAAAGCGCCCGCTTCGCCTCATTGCCCGTCGCACCTGGCTGTTTTTCGAGCGCTTCGTTGGCCCGGACGACCACTGGCTTGCGCCGGACAACTTTCAGGAACAACCGCGCGCGGCGCTGGCCCGGCGCACCTCGCCCACCAACATCGGCATGGCGCTGACCGCCACGCTGGCCGCCCACGATTTCGGCTACATCGATACCGCCATGCTGTCCGACCGTCTGCGCAACACCTGCGACACACTGCGCCGGATGGAGCGCTATCGCGGACATTGGCTGAACTGGTATCAGACCCGCGACCTTCGCCCGCTCCAGCCACGCTACGTTTCGACCGTGGACAGCGGAAATCTCGCCGCGAGCTTCCTGGCAGTAGCCGAAGGCGCGTGCGAGCGGATGTCGCAACCGCTGGCCTGGCAGCCGGCCCTGGCCGGTGCGCTGGACACGCTGGACACCTTCGAGGAGACCCTTCGGCTCACCCTGGCCGGCCACGAATCGGACGCCAGTCAGCGCTGCCTGGCAGTCGTCGCGGCAATCCGATCCCGGCTCGAAGCCGCCGGCACGCACCCCGATGGATGGCACGTGCTGCGTCGCCTGGTCGACGTGGAGCTGCCGACGCTGACCGACGCGTTGGTGTCTCTGGTCGAATCGGAACCGACCGCGTTCGGCGACGAAGACGTGGGGCAGTTGCGCATCTGGCTTGACGAACTGCACCGGCACTCGAGCGCCTGGCAAGGACATGTCGCGCTGTTCATGCCGTGGCTGGAGGCCTTGGCCACGATCCCGCCGATTCCGGCCGACAGCCCGGCTCACGTCACCTTACAGGCCTGGGAAAGCGCCATGCACGGCTGTTTCGAGCCCGCGCCTGCACCGGACCAATACCCGTCCCGGTGTCGGGAAGCGTTGACGCACCTGGCAACGCTCGACGCCCTGCGCCACGCCGACGCGTTCGATGCGGCGACCGACCAGGCGCTGGAAGCCTGGACACAGGACTTCGGATGTCGGCTTGAGGCCGCCCAGCGCACGGCGGCATCGCTTATGGTCGAACTGGGCGACCTGGCTGCGCGATTGAAGCGTTGGGTCGTCGAGATGGATTTCCGCTTTCTTTACGATCCCGGCCGACACCTGTTTCGCATTGGGCACAACGTCAGTAACGACCGCAGCGACCCGAACTATTACGACCTGCTGGCCTCGGAGGCTCGGCTGGCCAGCTTCATCGCCATCGCCAAGGGCGATGTGCCGTTGCGCCACTGGCTCCATCTGGGCCGGCCGCTGCGCCGTCGCCGTGACCGGATCATCCTGATGTCGTGGAGCGCGACGCTGTTCGAGTATCTGATGCCACATTTGTTCATGATCAGCCCGCACGACACCCTTATCGACCGGGCTTGCCGGGCCGCCATCGCCTTGCACCGCGACTTCTGCGACCGGCTGGGACTGCCCTGGGGGATATCGGAGTCCGGCTACTACCGGCTCGACGAGAGCCAGCACTATCAGTACCGGGCATTCGGCGTGCCCGACCTGGGCTTTCGCAGCGATCTGGGTGATCGGATCGTGGTGGCGCCGTATGGATCGGTGATGGCGCTCGACTTCGCGCCGCTGGCCACGCTGGCCAACATCGAACTGTTGTTGAAGATCCGTGCCTGCGGTCTTTACGGACTGTATGAGGCGATCGACTACGGCCGGGCCGACAAAGCCAGTGCGCGAAGGGCGCGCGTGGTCCGTTCCTACATGAGCCATCACCAGGGCATGATCCTCCTGGCGATCGACAACTTCCTGCATGACAACGTCATGAAGCGGCGTTTCCACAGCGACCGTCGCGTGGTGGGCATTTCCAGCCTGCTCCACGAGCGGCCGGCCGCGCCGGACACCGCGCTGCGCAGCTGGCCGCAGCCGCAGGGACGCGCGTTCCAAGGCCAGGCCGGACCGCAAAGCTGGCCACAGCCTCGGGCCGACGGGCTCCAGCACCACACCCTGCTGTCCAATGGCCATTACTCGGTGCTGCTCGACGCCCACGGTGGCGGCGGCAGCGAATGGGATGGTGTCGCGCTCGTGGCCCGGCAATCGCGTGCATCCGGCCGGGCCACGGGTCACTGGTTCTATCTCAAGGATCTGGACTCCGGCGATGTTTTTTCCGTCACGCCTGGCCCATCGGGAGATTCCGCGGGCGCCTGCGCGGTCGAGTTCGGGCCGCATCGCGCCGAATTTCAGCGCCGCTCGCACGGCCTGTTCAGCCGAATGGTGGTGGCGGTGGCGTCGCAACAGGATGTCGAAGCCCGGCTGCTAAGCCTGCACAACGAGACCAACCGACCACGGCGCTTTCTGCTGTTCGGCATCGCCGAGGTGGCCCTGGCGCCGCCGAGGGAGTTCTGGCGGCATCCAGCCTTTGCCAGGCTGTTCGTTGAGAGCGAATGCTTCGAGGAGGATCGTCTGTTGCTGTTCCGGAGACGACCCAGGGCCTCGAACGACAAAGCGGTGTTCATGGCGCACATGATCGTTCCGCCCGCTGGCCAGACCGGGCGATTCGGCTGGGATACCGATCGACGGGGCATTCTGGGTCGGGGCGGTTCGATGACTCGGCCGGCACTGCTGGACAGCGGCATCGACGGTTTCGGCCGAACCAGCGGTGCCGTACTCGACAGCGCCATCGCCACCGGGCTTGAGCTGACTCTGGAGCCCTATGCCCAGGTCGAGCTGGCCGCGATCACCGCCGTCGGCCACTCGCGTCGCGAACTGTTGGCCACCGTGCGCAGCTACCGCTCAACCTCTCGCGTGGGTTGGCTGGTGGAACAGGCCAGGATGCAGACCAGCCAGGAGCTGCACAACCTGGAGATCGATCCGGGCGATGGTCGGGACATGCTGAACCTGCTGTCGGCGGTCGTGTCGCCGTGGCGTCACCTACGATCTTCCGAGCCAGCGGTTGCTGGCGCGGCTCGCATTCAGGGTGCGCTCTGGGCGCGCGGCATTTCCGGCGACTGGCCGATCGTCCTGATCCGCCTGGATGCTCCGGAAGATGCATCGGCCATCGAACCGCTGCTCAAGGCGCACACGTTCTGGACCGGTCGCCAGGCGCGATTCGATCTGGTCATCCTCGACGAGGCGGCCGGCGGATACCTGCAACCCGGCCGCGACCGGCTGATGCAACTGATCGCGGCGAGCCGGGCCCGGACCCATCGCAAGCTGGCCGGGTCGGTGTTCGTGCTGCCCGGTGCCGAGCTTCGACCCGAGGAATTCGCCGCGCTGCACGCCGCCGCCGTCGTTGTCCTCGACAGCCGTCACGGCGGGTTTGGCCAGCAACTGAACAAACCGCTAGAGCGCGAGCCGCAATTGCCTCCGCTGTCGCCGGTACGATGCGCTCAGTGGCGACCGATGCCGCCGACCGACCTCGGCCGGCCCGAAGCGCTTCGGTTCGACAACGGCGCGGGTGGTTTCGCCCACGACAGCGCGGACTATGTCATTCATCTGGCCGACGGCGAAATGCTGCCGGCACCCTGGTCGAATGTGCTGGCCAACCCGGACTTCGGTAGCCTGGTGACCGAGACCGGACTCGGCTACACCTGGGCGGGAAACAGCAGCGAGTCCCGGCTCACGCCCTGGCCGAACGACCCGGTCGGCGACCGGGCTGGCGAAGTCTGCTACCTGCGCGATGAGGAGACCGGCGCGGTTTGGTCGCCCACCCCGCTGCCGCTGCCCGCGCCGGGCAGCCATCGGATTCGCCACGGCGCGGGCTTCACCGAGTTCGCGCATCGCAGCCACGGGCTTTTGCAAGTCCTGAGGGTATCGGTCGACGATGCCGAACCGGTCAAACTGATCCGGCTGACCCTGACCAACGAGTGGCCCTGGCCGCGTCGCGTGACCGCCACCTGTTACCTGGAATGGGTGCTCGGCACGAGCCGCGAAGAAACCGCTCACCACATCGTTCCCGACTATGCCGCCGATGACTGCACCTTGTTGGCGCACAATGCCTTCTCGCGCCTGGAGCCGGCGCCATTCGCCTTCCTGACCGCCAGCGCGCCGCCGCACGGCCTGTGCACCGACCGGGACGAATTCCTGGGTAGCGCGGGCGACAGCGCACGGCCGTTGGCGCTTGATCGCATCGGCCTCAGCGGGCGCATCCGGCGGGCCGATGATCCGTGTGCGGCTTATCAGGTCCATCTCGACATTCCGGCAGGTGCTGCGGTCACCGTGTACTTCGTACTGGGCCAGGGCCCGGATCGGGATGCCGCGATCGCCCTGGCTCGACGATTCCGCAGCGCCGACTTCGCAGCCGAGCGCATGCGTCAGGGCGAACAGCGCTGGCACCAGCGGCTCCAGGTCGCCCAGTTCCAGACCCCCGAACCCGCCATGGACCTGCTGCTGAACCGCTGGCTGCCGTACCAGACCCTGGCCTGTCGCATGTGGGGCCGTTCGGGCTACTACCAGTCGAGCGGTGCATTCGGCTTCCGCGATCAGTTGCAGGATGCCCTGGCGCTGATCTGGAGTGCGCCGGAGCTGACTCGCGCGCATATCCTTCTGGCCGCATCGCGACAGTTTCAGGAGGGCGATGTGCTGCATTGGTGGCACGAGTCTCCGCTGCGCGGGGTGCGTACCCGATGCTCCGACGATTTGCTGTGGCTACCTTACTCGGTGGCCCACTACGTCGCAGCCACGGGCGACACGTCGATTCTCGGCGAGTCGGTCGCCTACCTGACTGCGCCGGCCCTGGCCGACGACGAGGCCGAACACTACACCGAAGTGGGCCCGGACCCGGAGCGTGGCTCGCTCTACGAACATTGCTGCCGGGCCATCGATCGGGCCAGCGTGGTCGGTCCGCACGGACTGCCGACGATCGGCAGCGGCGATTGGAACGACGGTTTGAATCGGGTCAGCACGGATGGACGCGGCGAAAGCGTCTGGCTGGCCTGGTTCATGGCACGGGTGTGCGACGACTTCGCCCAATGCTGCCGAAGCCAAGGCGATGCGGCGCTGGCCGAGCGCTACCGGGGCCTGGCGCGCGAGCTGCGCGACCGCGCTGATTCCGACGGCTGGGACGGAGGCTGGTATCGACGCGCCTACACCGATGACGGCACAGCGCTGGGCTCGGCGGAAAACGACGAATGCAAGATCGACCTGATCGCCCAGGCGTGGTCGGTACTGGCCAGCGATCAGCCCGCCGGGCGGGCAAGACAGGCCATGGATTCGGCCTGGAAGCACCTGGTACGCGAACCCGACCGGCTCGTCTTGCTGCTGACACCGCCGTTCGACAAAACCCGCATCGACCCGGGCTATATCAAGGGCTATCCCCCGGGCGTGCGGGAGAATGGTGGCCAGTACACCCATGCGTCCACCTGGGCGGTATGGGCGTTCGCGGCGCTGGGCGACGGCGACCGCGCGGCGGCGCTGTTTCGCATTCTCAACCCGATCCTCCGAACCACCGAGCCCGAAGACGTTGCACGCTACCGGGCCGAACCCTATGTCCTGACTGGCGACATCTACGGCGCCGACCCACACATCGGGAGGGGCGGATGGAGCTGGTACACCGGCGCTTCGGGCTGGCTGTATCGGGCCGGCGTGGAGGCGATCCTCGGCCTCAGACAGCGCGGCGAACGACTGGAAATCAAGCCCTGCCTGCCGCGCGACTGGCCGGGCTATCGGGCGCAGCTGAGCCGTGGACGGGCATGCTACGAGGTCACCGTCGAGCAGTCGCAGGTTCACAGCGGTTGCGTCATCGAGTTCGATGGACAGCGCCAGCCGGGCAACTGTATCCCGTTCGTCGACGACGGCCAGCGTCATCGCGTCTGGGTGCGCCTGGCGACCGCGCCGGCCGATGGCCCGCGGCTGACGGCGGCCAACCCGGGCTGACAGCAAACGGGCTGACTGCAAACAGGTTGCATGCCGGGCCGTGCTGCGCCATGCTGCGCCGCACTAGCCTCGGGCAGGAATGACGCATGGCACAAGATACGCTCCGGATCATCAAGAAATACCCCAATCGGCGCCTGTACGACACCGAGATTTCCAGCTACATCACCCTGGAAGACGTCCGCCAGCTGATTCTGGAAAACGCGCGGTTCGAGATTCGCGACGCCAAGACTGGCGAGGACCTCACCCGGCAGGTGCTGCTGCAGATCATTTCCGAGCATGAGCAGGATGGCCAGCCGATGTTGTCCACCGAGCTGCTCAGCCAGTTGATTCGCTTCTACGGCGATTCGCTGCAGGGCTTCATGGGCAGCTACCTGGAGCGCAGCATGCAGTTGTTTCTCGATCAGCAGCAGCAGTTTCGCAGCCAGCTGAACAATCTGCTGGGGCAGACCCCGTGGACCATGCTCAACCAGATCACCGAGCGCAACATGGATCTGTGGAAAAACTTCCAGACCGGGCTGCTCGGCCAGATTCAAGGCGGGACTTCGGCCGGACCGGGCAAGGACCGGGAAAAGGACAAGTGAAACCGGCTTGATCCCCGGTTGCACGGGTGCGCAATGCGTCCGCGTTGTGCACCGCGACCCCGTTTGCCTCGCAACAATTCCCCTGATTCGGAGATTACCAATATGCAACGACGCGTTGCCGTGGTCAGCGGCGGCCTGGGCGGTCTTGGCACCGCCATCTGCAAGACCCTGGCCGCCCGCGGCTGTCACGTGATCGCCGCCGATTCGCACCCGACAGCGGAGCGCGAGAAGGCGTTCGTCGACGCACTGTCGCCGCATTCGGGCTCGGTGGTGGCGCTCGACGTGACCGATGCCGTAGCCTGTCAGTCGGTGGTCGACGACGCCATCGCGCAACACGGCTCGCTGGATATCCTGGTCAATGCCGCCGGAATCACCCGCGATGCCACGCTCCGCAAAATGACCGCCGAGCAATGGGGCTCGGTGCTGCGGGTCAATCTGGACGGGGTGTTCAACCTGTGCCGGTCGGTGGTCGAAACGATGACCGCGCAGGGCTTCGGTCGAATCGTCAACATCAGCTCGGTCAATGGCCAGAGCGGGCAGTTCGGCCAGACCAACTACTCGGCCGCCAAGGCCGGCCTGCATGGCTTCACCATGGCCATGGCCAAGGAAACCGCGCGAAAGGGGGTGACCGTCAACAGCGTCGCGCCCGGATACATCGACACCGAAATGACCCGGGCAATACGGCCCGACATCCGCGAACAGATCGTCTCCGGCATACCGGTTGGCCGAATGGGCGTCCCCGAAGACATCGCCCGCGTGGTGGCGTTCCTGTGCGACGACGACGCCGGCTACATCACCGGCGCGCTGATCCCGGTCAACGGCGGCATGTTCACCAGTTTCTAGCAATCTGTTGTCCATGGCGGGCGGCACCCGGCGGTGGTGACCGCCCGGCGCCGCTCAGACCACCATGGGCTACAGCTCGCGCACCACCCTGAATCCCAGGCGCGGATTGACCGCAGTGGCCGGCGCCGAAAGCCGGAAGGCCGAGCGCACCTGGTCCGGCGCACTGGCCCAGGAAGCGCCGCGCAGCACACGCAGTTCGCAACCCGGATTGACCCAGGCGCTGCCGTCGGTCGGCGCGCGCTGGTAGCTGTCGTGCCAGCAGTCTTCCACCCATTCGGAGACATTGCCCTCCATGTCGTGCAAACCGAACGGATTGGCCGGGAAGCTGCCAACCGGGGCCGGCCCCCAATGGCCATCGGTGTAGCGCGAAAAGGCGTTGGACCAGTTGCGTCGGGTTCGCGAGCGATCGCCGTCGCCGGTGAAATTGCCGACCACCTCGGTCGGATTGCCATCGCCCCAGGGATACGCCGTCTCAGCTCCCGCCCGCAGCGCGTATTCGAACTCGGCCTCGCTTGGCAGCCGGTAGCGCTGGCCGGTCTCGCGCGATAGCCATTCGGTGTAAGCCCGGGCGTCCTGCCAGGACACGTTGATCACCGGCAGCTCCGGGCTGGCCGGCTCGCCCAGGTGATCGTGGCGCCAGTTCACGCCGCTCTTTTCCGTCAGCGTACCGCTTGCCTCGTCGTAGACGGTCGCCTTGCCAACCTGCTGGGCGCGGGCGACATAGCCGGTGGCATTGACGAACTGCTGAAACTGGCCAACCGTGGTTTCTGCTCGCGCCATCGCAAAACCGCGCCCGATGTTGACCGTAAAGCGCGGCCCTTCATTGGCGACACGATTTTTCTCGCGGCTGGGCGAGCCCATCTCGAAGCTGCCCAGCGGGATCACCACCAGTTCGGGGCCCCGGCCACCCGACGCGATCGGATCGACCAGACGATCGCCCGGGCTGAACGAGGCATAGTTGCGCGCGTTGTCGATGCGCCGACGCAAATCGTCGAGCACGGCACCATCGACGGCCACCGGCTCGAGACTGGCGAACAGGGCGTCGGCGCGATCGAAATCGCCCCCATCGATCGCTGCCAGAATGCTGTCCCGGAGACTGTCGGCTCGCCGTTGCCGCTTCTCGATCAGCAGCACGCTGGCGTTCTGCGCCAGATTGGTGCCGGTGCCCAGAGTAGCGGCCTCCGAAAGCAGTCGGTCGGCTTCGACAAAATCATCGCGCTCGGCCGCCACATCGGCCTGCGCGATCAACGCCTGTTCGATGGTTGAAAGCCCGGCCCTCGCTGCGGCATTGGCTGGGTCGCCGGCCAGCACCACCCGATACAGATCCAGCGCGCTGGTTCCTTGGGGACTGATCAGGTTGCCGGCTTCGACCTGCCTGGCCGCTTCGGCCAGCCGCTGCGCCTGCTCGCGGCCAGCGCCCACTGCCGCCGTCAGGGCGGCGACCGCCGGATCGTTGGGTCGATGCTGACGGGCCAGGCCGGCCAACCGCGCACCCTGATCGAATTGCCCGCTGGCCAGTGCCGTTTCAGCCTGGCGCACCAGTGCCGCAACCGCGCGGGACAGGCCAGCTTCGGCCTCAGCAGCGCCACCGGGCAGCCGCGATGCCCGGGCGTAGATCGCCACAGCGCCGGCTTCGCCCTCCAGGCGACCCTGGGCCAGCGCTTGCTCACCGCGCTGCATCAGTTCGCGCCGCTCCTCCTCGGGCGTGATGTCGAACGAAGGCGTCCACTCCTCTTCCTGGCTGGTGGCATCGACCAGCCGCCTGCGCACGGATTGAGTCTCATCGGTCTGACCGGACGCGGTCGTTCCTGTTTCGGCTTCCTGGGCTTGCACGCTGGCAACGAAAGATGCGGGCGCGATCATCGCGATCAGCATCGACATCCCGCACACGAACCTGAGCAATCCCGGCCGATCCGAATATCCTTGGACATGGTGCATTCTTAACCCCCCGGCAAAATGATCATGCATACTCGGCGGCGTCGCCAAAGCGCGCCTAACGTTAGGTCATGCTGCACATGCAAGCAACTCAAATCGACAACAGCCCGGGAATCTGGCTGAACGAGACCGGGCAACTGGCCCATTATTCCAGCCAATGGAGCGACGTGGCAGCTATCGCGCTGGACACCGAGTTCATCCGCGAACGCACGTTCTGGCCAAAGCTCGCCCTGGCCCAGATCGGCGTGCCGGGCACCATTCTGCTGGCCGACACCCTGGCGCCGGGCATCCCCGAGTCCCTGGCCGCCCTGCTGTCGAATCGGTCGCAACTGAAACTGATGCACAGCGCCAGCGAAGACCTGGTGGCCCTGCACAATACCTGCGGCGTATTGCCGGCGCCGCTGTTCGACACACAGATTGCCGCCGCGCTGGCCGGAATGGGACCGGGGCTCAGCTACCAGGCATTGATTCGCGAGCTGATCGGTGTGGAAGTTGACAAGGGCGAAACCCGGTCCGACTGGATGCGCAGGCCGCTCTCGCCGGCACAACTGTCCTATGCCAGCGACGATGTGCGCTATCTGCATGAGGCGCATCGACTGCTGTCCGATCGGTTGGCCCGGCTCGGCCGCGAGCAATGGGTCGAGCAGGACTGTCAACGCATGCTTTCAACCCCACCCGGCGAACTGGACCCGTGGCCGCATCTGGCGCTGCGCAGCAGCCAGTCGCTCGACCGCACTGGCCAGGCCAGATTGTGCGCGCTGCTGCGCTGGCGGGATGCGCATGCAATCCATGCAGACAAACCCAGAAGCTGGATCCTGGCCAACGACCTGGCCGTCGAGTTGGCCAGACGACCGCCGGACAATGCAGAGGCGCTGGGGCACCTGCTGAACGCACACCCCAATGCGCCGCGCAAGCTGCGCGACCCGATCTGGACGGCACTGAACGACCCTCTGCCGGACGCCGCCGACCTGCCCCTGGCGGAGCCGCAAACCAATGCCTTCAAGCAGCAGCTGAAGCGGATGCAGGAAGCCGTGTCCACGGTGGCCGAAAGGCTGGCCATCGCCCCGACCGTGCTCGCCTCCCGCCGCCATCTGGAAAGCCTGCTGGCCTTCGGCCAGTGGCCGGACGCGCTGGCAGGCTGGCGTCGGGAGTTGCTGGAAAGCGAGCTGACGACACTTTTGCGCGCCGGGGGCTAGCCGTTCGTCTTCGCAATCGGTATCATTTGCTGCTTGGGGTTTTCGTGGGGCGGTAGCTCAGCTGGGAGAGCGTCGCGTTCGCAATGCGAAGGTCGAGGGTTCGATCCCCTTCCGCTCCACCACCACAACACCAGGGCCCGGACATGCTCCGGGCTTTTTCATGCCCGCGAAGGTCCGGCCGTGGCAGGGCTTTGCCGGTGGCGCGAATTTCGATGATTTCCGAAAGGTACCGATTTCGCCGCGCCGGCCACGCGAACTCCGCGCTCTCTCTGTTTTTTTGTCTTGCCCGGTCAAAGTTCTGAAGGGCATCGAGCGCGTCCATTCTCTGGACACTCTTGGGGACTGAGCGACGTTTGCCGACGGCGGCCTGAACGTTTTCGCAAATTGCCGATGCGGCACCGAGGTATTACAATCGGATTCAGCGTAATACGGCAGGAGTCATCGAATGGCAACGACGCTCACCAGCAAGGGGCAGGTCACCATCCCGAAGCATATCCGCGATGCGATGGATTTGACGCCGGGGTCATCGGTGGAATTCGCCGTCAATCGCGAGGGCGAGGTGGTAATTCACAGGACAGGTGCGCGGCCGGGCCGCAAGCACGATCGTTTCGAAGCCGTACGGGGCAAAGCCGATGTCAAATGGCGTACCGATGATCTGATGAGCTTGCTGCGCGGCGAGGACTGATGCTCCTCGTCGACACCAACGTGCTGGTCGACGTTCTGGAAGACGATCCGCAGTGGGCGGACTGGTCCATCGGCAAGTTGCGGGCACAGTCGCAGATTCATCGGCTGGCCATCAACCCGATCATCTACGCGGAACTCTCGGCGACCTTTTCCACCGCCGAGGCGCTGGATCGCACGCTCGACGATCTGGGCCTGACGCTGATGGATATCCCCAAGCCTGCGCTGTTTCTGGCGAGCAAGGCTTTCGTGCGCTATCGGCGACAAGGAGGGCAGAAACAGAATGTACTGGCCGACTTCTTCATCGGCGCACATGCAGCGGTGTCGCGGTATCCGCTGTTGACCCGCGACACACGTCGCTACAGCTCGTATTTCACCGGCCTGAAGTTGATCGCGCCGGACATCGAGTCGTGGGATGGATGACCACCGAGTCCAGCGTGCATCGCCAGAGAATGTCAGGGAGAACCCGTTGTCAGCCACTCACGATCTGATCGGGCACTTCGATGATCCGCGCCTGCGCGAACGCCTGGCCGCCGAGTGGGCCGACGCCTCAATGGAAGGCAAATTCGGCCTGGCGCCTGAAGAACATCTGCCTGCGCTGCCTCCGCTGCACAGCGCCAAGCCCCGCAAGGGCGATATGGCGGCCTGCCGCCAGCAAGGCGCACTCCAGGATGTGCGGCAGGTCGAATCGCTCAATGTCGGCAAGACCGCTTGCGTCAAACCTGGCGACGATACCCATCCGTCCGAACCCACCCACGCTGCGGCCGAGCCGGCGCAATTTCCGGTGAAAGAACTGCTGGTGGCGTGTGAGTTCGGCGGGCCGATCTTCCCGGCCCCGGTGCCCGTAGATGGCGTCGCCAAAGGCCCGACAGACGATGTTTCGGTGCCCTTAATCGGTCGGCCCGCGAAACGCATCTATGCCGGCAACGATCCAGGGCGCGAGGCAGCTGTCAGGCAGTACTTGACGGTTCAAGCCGGGAGCGAACGAGAGGTTCAGCGCAAGCTCGACCTGTGCAGCCTGCGGGCCATCATCGCCGTGGGCTTCAAGATCGAAAACGGGCATGCGGCGCAGTTCCGCAAATGTGCCAAGCGTATCCCGAAGGACTGCACGATTCAGGCTTGGGTCATGAGGGTGGAACGCCTGCACAGCGGCGGCAACGGCTGCCGCTTCCCGGTAGAAAGCCGCGCGGCATGAGCTTTGTCCTGCAGCTGACGCCCAGGGGACATCTCCTGGTTGGCGTGGAATCGGACGCGCCGCCCTTGTCGGATGCTCTGAGCGATCGGCTGGCAGCGGCTTTCGCCCAAGGCGCGGGCCACGGCCTGCTGCACCTGGGCGCGGCGGAAGTCGCGACCGCGCTGCCACCGCTGTGGGCCTTCTGGCGCGACTTTGCGGCGTGCTATGTGACGGCGCTGACTGCGACACCGGATGACCGCGAGGTCGCCGCCATCGTCATCGATGCACCGGATGCGTCGGCCCTCGAAACCCGCTGTCTGGCTGCACCACCGATGACCGGCGCGGAGTACCTGACACCGGAAGTCCTCCTCGCACTCTGGTCCGACATCGAATCCGCCGTGAAGGGCGAACTGGCCGCTGGCAGTCAGTCGCTGCAGGACTTTCTCAAGTCGAAACATCCGGCCTGGAATCTGGTGGGGCGCGTGCATTTCAACCTGGCCGAAAACCGCAAGGACCCGGACGCCCCCTTCGCCTTTCTCGCCACCTACACCTCGCGCCTGTCGGCTCATGGCAAGGCGCAGCATCTGGCGCTCTCGCAAGCGATGGCGGAATTCTCCGGCGGCAGAAAGAAGGCTCAGCTGCTGTCCCTGCTCCAGCCGGTGCAGAAGGCGGCGGAACGCTGTGCCTGGCTGGCAGAGATGGTGAACGAGGGCGATATCTATCATCCCTTGCGCTGGGGCGTCGAGGAGGCCGTGCGTTTTCTCAGGGATGTGCAGCTCCTGCAAGGCGCCGGCATCGTGGTGCGCATGCCCCGGACTTGGGCCGCCGACCGTCCCGCCCGGCCCAAGGTCTCCGCCGCCGTCGGCAGCAAAAATCCCTCGCTGCTGGGCATGGACGCTCTGCTCGATTTCCGCATGGCCGTCACCCTCGACGGCGAGCCGCTGACCCCCGCCGAAATCGAGGCCCTGCTGCATGCAAAGCACGGCCTGCAATGGATACGCGGCCAATGGGTCGAGGTGGAGCGCGACCGACTGGCGCAGCTCATCGCGCGCTTTCAGGGCATCGAGTCCGCGACGGCGGACGGGCTGCCCTTCGGCCAGGCCATGCGTCTGTTGGCCGGTGCCGCGCTCGACGATTCCATTCCTGCCGACCCTGGCTGGTCTGAAGTCGTCGCCGGCGAATGGCTTGCGGAGGTGCTTCAGGGCTTGCGCTCGCCGGAAGGTCTGGCGGCCGTCAGCCCCGGCCCGGCGTTGAAGACCACTCTGCGTCCGTACCAGCAGACAGGGGTGCGCTGGCTGCACCTGCTTGCCCGGATGGGCCTGGGCGCGTGCCTGGCCGATGACATGGGACTTGGCAAGACGCTACAGGTGCTCGCCCTTCTGCTCACCCTGGAGCGACCACGTCCCAGCCTGTTGGTGGCTCCGGCATCGCTGCTGGCCAACTGGCAACAGGAAGCCGAACGCTTTGCCCCCAGCCTGCGCTGCCTGATTGCGCATCCGTCGGAGATGGCGCAGGACAATCTGCGCACGCTGGATGCCGAGGGGCTGGCAGGCACTGATCTGGTCATAACAAGCTACGGCACGCTGATGCGCCTGCCGAATCTGCTGGCGATGCGCTGGCATCTGGTGGTGGCCGACGAGGCGCAGGCGATCAAGAATCCGTCCGCCAAGCAGACCAGAGCAGTCAAGCAACTGAAGGCCGAGGCACGCATCGCGCTCACCGGCACACCGGTGGAAAATCGCCTGTCCGATCTCTGGTCCATTTTTGATTTCACTCATCCGGGTCTGTTGGGATCGCAGAAGACGTTTGCCGACTTCACCAAATCCACGGCCGATTACGGCCCCCTGCGGACGCTCGTCAGACCCTATATCCTGCGCCGGATGAAGAGCGACAAGCGCATCATCGGCGACTTGCCGGACAAGACGGAAATGACTGCCTGGTGCGCCTTGCGCCCTGCCCAGGCCGCGCTTTACCAGCGCACGGTCAAAGAACTGGCCACCCGGCTGGAAACCACCGATGGCATCGAGCGCAAGGGCTTGGTGCTGTCGTTCTTGATGCGTTTCAAGCAGATCTGCAATCACCCGTCCCATTGGCTCGGCGACGGCGCCTGGACGCCGGAAGACAGCGGCAAGTTCTCCCGGCTGGCGGAAATCGCCGAAATCATCGCCGCCAAACAAGAGAAGGTGCTGGTGTTCACCCAGTTTCAGGAGACAACCGCGCCGCTGGCGGCTTTCCTGGGCAACATTTTCGGCCGCGAAGGCTTGGTGTTGCATGGCGGCACGCCGGTGGGCAAGCGCCGCGAGCTCGTCAAACGCTTCCAGGAAGACGAACAATATCCATTCTTCGTTCTTTCGCTCAAAGCAGGCGGCACCGGGCTGAACCTGACGGCTGCCTCTCATGTGATCCACTTCGATCGGTGGTGGAACCCCGCAGTGGAGAATCAGGCGACCGACCGCGCCTGGCGTATTGGCCAGCACCGGAATGTGCTGGCGCACAAGTTCGTGTGCCGGGGCACCATCGAGGAGCGCATCGATGAGATGATCCGGGCAAAGCAACAATTGGCAAAAGATGTCCTCGAAGGCGGCGCAGAAATCAATCTGACCGAGATGAGCGATGCCCAACTGCTCGACCTGGTCAGACTCGACATTCGCTCCAGCGGAGAATGAACGCATGAGTTACGGGTATTGGAAGCCCTATGTGCCGGTCGCCAAGCGGCGGGCGCAGGCCGAAAAGGCGGCAGCCAGGGCGAAGAAGGCGGGTCAGGACATGCAGCCCGTGGTCATCGCGGGGCGGTCGATCGCCAAGACCTTCTGGGGCAGGGCCTGGTGCGACAACCTGGAGGCCTACAGCGACTTCGAAAACCGTCTGCCGCGTGGGCGCACGTATGTGCGCAACGGCTCGGTCATCGATTTGAAGATCGAACCCGGCAAGGTGCGCGCACGCGTGGTGGGATCCAGCCTGTACCAGATCGAAATCGGCATCGCCGCCGTGCCGGCTGCCCACTGGAAGTCGCTGGCTGAGGAATGCGCCGGCTCCATCGCGTCGCTGGTCGAGCTATTGCAGGGCAAGCTGTCAAACGCCGTGATGGAGCGGATTTGCCAGCCGAAGACGGGCCTGTTTCCTGAGCCAAAGGACATTCGGTTCGACTGCTCCTGTCCGGACTGGGCGACGATGTGCAAGCACGTCGCCGCCGTGCTTTATGGCGTCGGTGCGCGTCTGGATGCGCAGCCTGAACTCATCTTCTCGCTGCGTCAGGTGGATGCCAACGAACTGGTGACGCAAGCGGTGGAACGGCCGGTCGAACTCAGGAAAGCGCCGGCCAGGGGCAAGGTCCTCGACGACGCCCAACTTGCCGACGTGTTCGGCATCGAAATGGACAGCCCCGAAGCACCGCCGGACAGTGGGAAGAAGGCCGCAAGCCGCCGCACGACCCCGACGGCACCGCCCATCGTCGCGGCGAGGGCAATATCCAAGACCCCGAAGAAGAGGAAGGCTGTGGCGACAGCAGACAACAAGACGACAGATTCAAAACCCCGGAAGGCGAAAACGCAGCCCGCTGCAGCCCCTGTCGCCACCCGCAAGTCAGCCGGCGCCGCCACCGGAAAGCGCGCATCGCGGCAAGCGGCATCGGGCACGCCTGCCTGATCGAATAGGAAAAACGCGCAGACCTGATTCGCCTGTCTCCCCATCGCACCCACCCGCAGCATCACTCGATGGCGATGGCCCCACTAGCGCGAAATTCGGTAGTAAACTGTGCGCCGTTATCAATGGTGTTGGGGAATTCACTGTCGGCAATCGCCGGCAGTGTCGCGCAGGCTGCCGCAACGGCGACCAAGGGGAGATCGATCATGCAATGTGTCCGTCACTGCGCCGTCCTGGCGCTGCTTCTGGTCCTGAGCGTTACTGCGGCAGTCGCTGAGGACGCTCCTGCCGAGGCCGCCGCCCTGCCGGATGCGCGCACAATTATTGACCGCCACATCGCCGCGCTCGGCGGGCCGGAGGCGATCCAGGCGCAGAATGTCGGCACAGCCCGGGGCCACATCGAGTTCCTCGGTACCGATGCACAGGCGCCGGTGCTGTCTCTTGGCCTGTCGGCAACGAAACGGACCACGATCATCACCCTGCCCGGCATGGGCGAAATCCGTTCCGGCATCGATGGCGATGTGGTCTGGTCGCTCGATCCGCAATCCGGCGCCCGCATCCTGTCTGCACAGGACGCGGCGATGCAGCTGGAGTCGTCGCTCCCCGAGGCCGCGCTGCGCGACAAGCGCTTCGTCGAGCACGCCGAAACCGTAAGCCTCGATCAGGTCGATGGCCAGCCCTGCTATCGGGTCAGGCTGACCTGGAAAACCGGCCGCGAATCGATCGACTGCTACAGCACGGAGTCCGGACTGCTGCTGGGTACCAGCGCCAGTGAGGAATCGCCGATGGGCAAGGTGACGATAATCACCGCCTACCTCGAATACACCGAACTCGGCGGCGTTAAGTTGGCTACCCGGATCATGCAAACGGTGATGGGGCGCTCCCAGATGATGGTGATCGAGTCCCTCGACCTGTCGCCGCCCGACCCGGCTCTGCTGGAGCTGCCCGAACCGGTCAAGGCGGCGCTCGCCGCTCAGACCGCAGCGACCGAGGGCTGATACCCCGCCTGGCCTCTCTTTCGGGGCCGGAACCGCCTGCAATTGCTACAATGCGCGCACCGGGCCGTCGTCAGCCGCTGCCTTTGCGCCGCCTCAGATGGCTGCCCGAGTCCATTTCCCAACGGCTCCGTAGCTCAGCTGGATAGAGCGTCCCCCTCCTAAGGGGAAGGTCACAGGTTCGACTCCTGTCGGGGCCGCCAGTTTTCCGGTGCATTCGCTGGCCGGTTCGATCCAGGAGCAGTCATGTCCCACGCAATTCTCGCCGCGCTCGGTCTGGGCGCGAGCGAATCAGGAAGCTATCTCGGTCAGGGTGAGTGGTCGGCGACCACCGACGCCGGCACCATCGACACCTTCAATCCGGCCAGCGGCGAGCGGTTGGCCCAGGTTCATTCAGCCAGCCAGGCCGACTACGACATCATCCTCGAACGCGCGCAGGCTGCCTTCGAAATCTGGCGCAACACGCCTGCGCCGCGGCGCGGCGAGGCGATCCGGCTGTGCGCCGACGCGCTGCGTCGCAACAAGGACGCGCTGGGCTCGCTGGTCGCCCTGGAGATGGGCAAGATCAAGCCCGAAGGCGACGGCGAGGTTCAGGAGATGATCGATATCGGCGAGTTCGCCGTCGGTCTGTCGCGCCAGCTCTACGGCCTGACCATGCATTCGGAGCGCCCCGGCCACCGGATGTACGAGCAATGGCACCCGATCGGCCCGATCGGCATCATCAGCGCATTCAATTTCCCGGTCGCGGTGTGGGCCTGGAACGCCTTCGTGGCGGCGGTCTGCGGCGACATCTCGATCTGGAAACCCTCGCCCAAGGCACCGCTGTGCGCCATCGCCAGCATGAATATCTGCAACGCGGCGCTGCGCGAGGGCGGCTTCCCTGATCTGTTCTTCCTGTTCAACGATGCCGGCACCGCGCTCGCCGAACGCATGGTCGACGACCACCGCCTGCCGCTGATCAGCTTCACCGGCTCGTGCGGCGTCGGCCGACAGGTCGGCCATCGGGTCGCTCAGCGCTTTGGCCGTCCACTGCTCGAACTGGGCGGCAACAACGCCATCATTCTCGACGAAAGCGCCGACCTGAAGCTGGCCATTCCGGCCATCGTGTTCGGCGCTGTGGGCACCGCCGGGCAGCGCTGCACCAGCACCCGTCGGCTGATTGTGCATCGTTCGCTGCACGACAGCGTGGTCGATACGCTGGTCAAGGCCTATGGCCAGGTCGAGTCGCGGATCGGCGACCCGACCGACCCGGCCACCCTCATGGGTCCGCTGACCGATCAGTCGGCAGTGGAACGATTCCTGGCCGCCATTGCCAAGGCCAAAGCGTCCGGGGGCACGGTGGCCACCGGCGGCACGGCACTCGATCGCCCCGGCCATTTCGTCACGCCGGCCATCGTCACCGGCCTGGACAACGCCGACGAAGTGGTGCAGACCGAAACCTTTGCGCCGATTCTCTACGTGATGCCGTTCGACACGCTCGATGAAGCGATCGCCATGCAGAACGGCGTGCCGCAGGGCCTGTCGTCGGCGATCTTTACCCAGAATCTCAAATCCGCCGAGCGCTTCCTGTCGGCAGCCGGTTCGGACTGCGGCATCGCCAACGTCAACATCGGCACCAGCGGTGCCGAGATCGGCGGTGCGTTCGGCGGCGAAAAGGAAACCGGTGGCGGCCGCGAATCCGGTTCAGATGCCTGGAAGGTGTACATGCGCCGGCAAACCAACACCATCAACTATTCCGACGCACTGCCGCTGGCACAGGGCATACGCTTCGAGTTCTGAGCCGATCCAACGACCCGCACAGCGAAACCACGCCCCGGCAGCCTGCGCTAGCGCGGCTGCCGGGGCGATCGCTGCGCATGAACACCGTACCGGGCAAGCCCCCCGCCTGGAGGACCGATCGACCATGTATGCGCTGGCAAAGCCGTTTCTGTTCCGTCTCGACGCCGAACGCGCCCACGACCTCGGATTGCGCGCCATTGAACTGGCCTACCGCAGCGGCCTGAATCCGCTGCTGGCCCGCCCTCCTGCTCCCTTGCCGACCCGCGCCTTCGGGCTGGAATTTCCCAATCCGGTCGGCCTGGCAGCGGGCCTGGACAAGAACGGCGAACACATCGATGCATTGCTGGCGCTGGGCTTTGGTTTCATCGAGATCGGCACGGTCACCCCGCGCCCGCAATTGGGCAATCCCAAGCCACGCATGTTCCGACTGCCGCGACATCAGGCGGTGATCAACCGGCTCGGCTTCAACAATCGCGGCGTAGCGGCGCTGATGGACAATCTGGGTCGGGCCCGCCGGCGCGGCATCGTCGGCGTCAACATCGGGAAGAACAAGGACACTCCGAACGAGCGTGCCGTATACGATTATCTTTACTGCATGGAGCGCGCTTACGCCGAAGCGGATTATCTCAGCGTCAATATCTCCTCGCCGAATACCGAAGGGTTGCGCGAGCTGCAACAGGCTGCCGCGTTGAGTAAATTGCTGGACACGCTGCGCAATTCCCAGGAATACCTTGCTGGCCGGCACGGCCGACGCACACCGATGCTGATCAAGATCGCACCCGACCTGTCCGAAGCCGAGATCGACCTGATGGCCCAGATCCTTGGCGAGGCGAAGGTCGACGGGGTGATTGCCACCAACACCACGATCGACCGGGTGATGATCAAGAGCGACCCGCTGGCGATACAGGCCGGCGGCCTGTCCGGGGCGCCGCTGTATGCCCGCTCGACGGCTGTCCTTCGTCGGTTGCGCAGCCGGCTGCCCGAATCGATCCCGATCATCGGGGTGGGCGGCATCCTGTCGGGCGCGGATGCGGCCGGGAAGCTGGCGGCGGGCGCGGGGCTGGTGCAGTTCTACACCGGCCTGGTCTATCGCGGGCCTTCGCTGATCGGCGAAGCGGTCGAAGCCATCCGGCGCCGACGGGAAGCGCCAAGCCGATGAGCGGATACACGCTGATCGAAAACGCCAGCCTGGCCGGTCGCAACACGTTCCGGGTGCCGGCCCGGGCGGCGCTGCTCGCCGATGTCAGGAATCCCGATTCGCTGGCCGAGCTGATGTCGTTCCCACTCATCCGGCAGAGCGAGGTGCTGGTGCTCGGCCAAGGCAGCAACCTGCTGCTGGCCGGGGATTTTCCCGGTCTGGTGGTCTGTCTGGCCAGCCACGGGATTCGGGTTCTGGAGGACGACGGCGAATCGGCGCTGGTGCGGGCCGAGGCCGGCGCCACCTGGAACGATCTGGTCGACTGGAGTCTGGCGCACGGCTTCATCGGCCTGGAAAACATGGCGCTGATCCCCGGCAGCGTCGGCGCCGCGCCGATCCAGAATATCGGCGCCTACGGCGCTGAAGCAGCAGAGTTCATTGTCTCGGTCGAGGCCTTCGACCGCAGCACCCTCGGGCTGCGCCACCTCGCAGCAGCCGAATGCGCATTCGGATACCGCGACAGCCTGTTCAAGCGCGAGCCCGACCGCTGGATCATCACCGGGGTCGAACTGCGGCTGTCGCGTCAGAGCGCATTGCGCCTGGAGTATGCCGGCATTCGCGAAGAGCTGACCGCGATGGGCGTCGACCAGCCCCGCGCGGTCCATGTCGCCGAGGCGGTCAGCCGGGTGCGGACCCGCAAGCTGCCCAATCCGGCGCTGCTCGGCAATGCCGGAAGTTTTTTCAAGAACCCGCTGGTCGGCCGCGAACGCGCCGACGCACTCAGTCGCGAGCACCCCGGCCTGCCGGTGTTTCCCGGCACCGACCAGAGCAGCCGCAAGCTGTCGGCCGCCTGGCTGATCGAAACCAGCGGCTGGAAGGGTCACCGGGACGGCGATGCCGGCGTGTCCGAGCGGCACGCACTGGTACTCGTCAACCACGGCGCGGCCACCGGCGAGCAGATTCTGGGGCTGGCAGCGCGCATCTGTGAGTCGGTGACGGCCCGATTCGGCGTCGAGCTGGAGCCCGAGCCGCGCATCATCGGGGCATCCTTCCCCGGCTCGGTCGTCAGCGCGGCATGAGCGCCCCACACCAGACCGACGCCGAACCCCCGACCGGCCAACGGCGCGGCCAGAGTGGCGATGATGCCCGATAGCGCCGAGCGCGATCTGTGGCGGGCGATCACGCTGATGCTGGCCAGTGCGGTGCTGTTCGGCGCCATGGCAGTGGTCATTCGGCTGGCGTCGAAGCAACTGCATCCGTTCGAGATCGCCTTCTTCCGCAATCTGTTCGGGTTCATGTTCGCCCTGCCGCTGCTCTGGCGCCACGGAATCGGCGTATTGCGCACGCAAAAGCTGCCGCTCTACCTGATGCGCTGTTCGATCGGCATCGTGTCGATGATGGCCGGCTTCTGGGCGATCGTGAATCTGCCGCTGGCGCAGGCCATCTCGCTGTCCTATTCGACGCCGCTGTTCGTCACCATCGGCGCCGTCCTGGTGCTGGGCGAGGTGGTGCGGGCGCGGCGCTGGACGGCGGTGATCATCGGCTTCATCGGTGTGCTGGTGATCATCCGGCCGGGCGGCGACAGCTTCACTGCCGCCAGCCTGATTGCCCTGCTGGCGGCAGCGATGAGCGCGATCGTGGCAATCAGCATCAAGTTTCTCTCGCGCACCGAGCACCCCGATGCCATCGTGCTGTACACCAGCATGCTGTGGATTCCGATGTCGCTGATTCCGGCCTGGTTCGTCTGGCAGATGCCGGTCGGCATCACCTGGCTGTGGATCGTGCTGGCCGGTTTCTTCGGCACCGCCGGTCACATGTGCTGGACTCGCAGCCTGAAGCTGGGCGATGCCTCGATGCTGGCGCCGATCAGCTTCATGCAGTTGCCGGTGGTCGCGGTCGCCGGCTACCTGTTGTTCGACGAGAGCATCGGCCGCTGGACCTTGCTGGGTGCCGCGATCATCTTCGCCGCCAACTTCTACATCGCCCGGCGCGAGGCGCAACTGGCCCGACGCGCGGTGACCGATCCCGACATTCACGCCGAGACCGGTCACCCACGCTGATCGGCACGGCCAACCGACTCCGATCAGGCTGCGTGGGTCCTGGGCAGTTGCGCGATCGGATGGATAAGGCGCGCCGGCGTCCGGCAAGCCGGCAGTTTGCGCACAAAGTTGGACCGGGCAACGTGGTAGTCGGACCCAGGGTCGAGAAACGACTCCCCGGAACGCTTCAGTTCGTCGGCCCGATACGCTGCCAGCGGTCGCCTGGCCTCATCGCGCTCGCGCCGTCGTCGCTTCTCGACCAACCTTCGGTCGAAATCGGCCGACTCCACCGCCGCACGCATCAGGCGATGCACCTGACTGTGAAACGTGTCGTCCGCGGAGTGAACCAGCAACTGGTCGACCAGCCCGATGGCCAATGCATCGCGATCGAGTACTGGCAGGCAGTTGCCGGTCAGCGCCAGAGCGACCTCATTGCCCACGCGACGCGGCAGCAGGTAGGTCCAGTACTCCGAGCCGAACAAGCCGCCCATCGAGCGATAGTGCGGATTGAGCACCACGCCATCACGGATGAACACCTCGTCGGCAGCCAGCGCCAGCACAACGCCTCCGGCTCCGGCGCTGCCGTGCACTGAGGACACCACCCAATGCGAGTCGGTGTTGAGAATCTCCAGCACCAGATCGTCCATGGCTTCCAGATTACGCATGGACTCGCGGCCCGGATCGTCCGAAGCTTCGATCACATTCAGATGAATGCCGTTGGACCAGAACAGCCGACCGCCGGCCAGAACGATGGCGCGGGTGGGCCGCTGACGCGCCGCAATGAAGGCCTGGCGCAGCCGCTGACACTGCTCGGTGCTCATCGCGCCGTTGTAGAACTCGAAGAACAGATAGCCCACACCGTCGGACTCCTCGTACCAGATCTCCTTGAACGTGGCGTCGGCGCGGCCCGGCAGTTCGGGGCCAGGATCGTGGGCGATCGACTCGGCCAGCGGGCCAAGCGCCAGGGTCGCTGGCAGCTTGAACGACTCGTGCGGGCCTGTGCCGGCCCGACGCAGGTGGGAAATCCAGACCGCGCCGTCGTGGGTCGCGCGACAGATCGCACCATTGCGCTGAGCGATCACCTGCCCCGCCGCCCCGCGCAGTTCGGACTCCGGATGGGCGCCGAACAGGAAGAATGGCTGGCCAAGCACTTCGTCCAATACGCCTGGCTGGCCATCGGAAGCGCGAATCTTGCGCAGCACGGTCTCGGCGCTGTCCGCCTGCCAGTCGATCCGGCGATGAATCTGTTTCATCGGGTCGCGCCAACGCCCGCGGACCGCCGGATTGTTGTAGTCGAGCGGCACCGGCGCGACGCCATCGCGAAACTTGCCGACCGCCTCCACCACCGCTTCGACAGCGAGCGCGCTGACTTCCTCGCGATACATGCTGCGCTTGGTGGTTGGCCGGGCGGGGAATTCGCGGGTGGCCCAGATCGGACCGGCATCCATCTCGTCATCGGCCTGCAGCACCGTCACGCCCCAGGTCGGCTGCTGATCGAGGATCGCCCAATCCAGAGAGCTGGGGCCTCGATCGCCGACGATGCCGGGATGCACGATCAGAGTGGTGATGGACTTCCAAATCGGGTCCGGCACCCGCTTGGTCAGCATCGGACAAACAATCAGATCGGGCTCGAATCGTGCCGTCGATTCGACCATCTCCGCGTCGCTGACCGCCAGACAGACCGATACCTCGTTGCCCGTACCCTGCAACTCGACATGCACACGCTGGGTCAGGCTGTTGTATGAAGAACTGATCAGTAGAATACGCATCCGTGCCTCCTTGGTTCGGTTGAAACCGGGGGTTGAACCGCTGGCATTCAGCGGTCGGTCGGCTCGAAAAAACCGCCTGTCGGCCCCATCGGCCAGCAACTTGTCGGCATTCCGTGCCTACCGGAGTCAATTGACCCGATTCGCCGCCGGTAGTTCGCCGCGATCTGTGCGCTTGGTTACACATTCGAAACATTGCTGCCACTTCGCCATCGTCCGACCCGTGCAGTTCCATCCCAATGACGCGCGCATGCCGACAACGCGCTGTACCCGGCAAGACGATCGGGGGCGATCAGACCTGGCGGGACAACCTGGCCGGCTGCGGCAAACATCCTGATGATCCGACCCGACCGGTCGCAGACCGGGTCTCAGCGAGGGCGCTGAACAGAGATAAGCGGGCCGTCAGTGCGCGCCAAAGCCGCCGCATTCAGCCGGATGGGCCGCTCTCGGCATCTCCCTCGACGGACTGCGCAGCGCACAGCAGCTGGTATTCGCCTGCATTCGACCACGGCTTCAGGCCGGTAAATGTGTCCGCTCGATCAGTCGCGTCCGGATCGGACTCCCGCGTCGGGTCACGGATCACATCGACCCGAACCTGCGTCATTTCGGTGTCGTTGGCGGCAACAAAACAGCGCCGGCCGCTGCCATCGAGGCGGTCCAGTTCGATGGCCCGAACCAGCGGTCGCAGATGTCCGTCGGTGACGGTCGCGCGCAGCCCCACCGCCCTGGCTCGCCGCGCCAGCAGCTCCACGCCAGCCACCACCTGCACGTCATCGTCGGTGCGCAGCCAGCGGATCACGCCCACCATCCAGCTGCGTGCAGCGTCGCTGTCGCCTGGAAAGCTCACGCCGATCAGCTCACCGACCCTCGCCCGCACCGGCAGGCTGGAAGGCCAGCTGAGCCGATAACCGCCAAGACTCTGGTCCAGCACCCTGGCCGGCAGCACCGGGACACGGGCCAGCTCGCCCGCCCCGTGAGTCCAGACGGCACGATCGGAAAATTGCGGCGCCGACGCCTCGCAGTGGCGCACGAATGACTCAAAATCCAGGCCACCGGCAAGAAAATAATGCAGGCTGCTCATACCGATCACGGCCTCGACCTGATGCCCGGCCGCCATGCGTCGATGATCACGGGCCGCCGCCTGCCCCAGCGAGCGCTCCAGACGGACCAGCGCTGCTCGACCGATTCGCGCGGTGATCCCTTTGTGCGGCGTCAAATCCACCGTTGCGGCATCGGACGCCGCCAGCACGATTTCGATTGCGGTAACCAGGGGAGCGATCGAAAGCCATCGGCCCGGGACGCCCTCGGCATCGGAGCCCGGCGGAAGATCGGCGTCATCGGGAACCAGGGCGCAAGCCTCGTCGGGCTGGCTGGAGACCAGCTCGCACAGCGGAGCATAGGCGGTGGCCACCTGGATGACCTCGACCTGCTCGGACTGCGCGAACGAATAGGGGTTGGCCAGCGCTGCCACCAGGGTCCGCACGTAGATGGTCCGCGGATCGATCCGGTTCCCTTGCTGCGCATCGTCGACCGGCCTGCGATCCAGGCCGACATGCTCAGCGAAGCCATACGCCCGGTGCAGTCCCTGCCAGATGCTGTGGGCAGGCTGGCGATACACCCGCCAGGCTTCCTCCAGTGCACGGGCGTAGTGCGCAAGCGATCGCTGCAGCGCGCACGCCACCGCGCCGCCACCGAGCCACGGCACCCGCCCCTGCTTGCTGCACAGTTCGGCAGCGGCGCGCCGATAGCCGTGACCCAACAACAGATGAAATGTTTCGGCCAGTTCGGCGGCCTTGGCGCGCGAGCCGGACAGGGGCAGCGATCCACCGACAAACTCACGCTCCAGGTGCGCCACCGCCTCCAGGACCGGCCCACGCAGCAGTTCGAGAATCTTGAGCCGACTCGCCGGCGCCAGCGGCACTCGCAGCAGGGCGTTGAGCATGTCGTGCAGGCGAACCTGGGTGAGTTGGGCATTGGCGCGCGGCAAGGCAAGCACCCACGCGCGCGCCGCGCGCTCATCGGCGAGCGGATTCACCAGCCCGTCGATGGCTTCGAGTCGGGGCAGCTCAGAAAAATTCGCGAACCGATCGGGCGACATGACTACACTCTACGCAAGGAATCCGGTGGCCGGACAAGACGTTGTTTTGCCCGGTTCAGGTTGCCATGACTGGACGCCTGCCGCATTCTGTATCGCATGCACGGTGCCCCCGCTTGAGTCAGTCCCCGCCGACCCGGAATGTGCTCACTCCGAGCCAGGTCAACAGCCTTGCCCGCAGTCTGCTGGAGGACAGCTTTCCGCAGATCTGGCTTGAGGGCGAGTTGGGCAACCTGTCGCGACCGGCATCCGGACACATCTACTTTACGTTGAAGGACGCCAACGCGCAGATTCGCTGCGCCCTGTTCAAGAGTCACGGAATGCGGCTGCCGTTCCGGCCAGAGCCCGGCCAGATGGTGCTGGTGCGCGGCCGCATCAGCCTCTACGAAGCGCGCGGCGACTATCAGCTGATTGCCGATCAAATGGAGCCAGCCGGCGATGGCGCGCTGCGTCGGGCGATGGAGCTGCTCAAGCAGAAGCTGGCCGCCGAAGGACTGTTCGAGTCGGCGACCAAACGCCCGCTTCCGCGCTTCCCGCGCCGACTGGCGCTGCTGACCTCGCCATCGGGTGCGGCCGTGCGCGACGTCCTGCAGGTGCTGGCACGCCGGTTCCCGCTGACCGGCGTCGAGGTCATTGCCGTTCCAGTGCAGGGCGAGGGCGCCGCCGCGCGCATCATCGCGGCGCTGGAAAGCGTTTACGCCGCGGGCCGGCACGACCTGATCGTGCTGACCCGGGGCGGCGGATCGCTGGAGGACCTGTGGCCGTTCAACGATGAAGCCCTGGTCCGCGCCCTCGCCCGCTCGCCGGTGCCCACGGTGTCGGCCATCGGCCACGAAATCGACACCAGCCTCACCGACCTGGTCGCCGATGTTCGCGCCGCCACGCCGTCGGTGGCGGCCGAGTTGATCGTGCCCGACCAGCGCGCACTGATGCGCGAGCTGTCGCACCGTCGCCAGACCCTCGCGCGCTACTGGCAGCGCCGGCAGCGGGAGCAGACTCAGCGCCTGGACCAGGTCTGGCTGCGGCTCACCGCCCAGCAGCCGCAACGCCAACTTCAGCGCGCCCGCAGCCGAGCCGAACAGGCCAGGGAGCGACTGGCATCCGCCACAGCAGCCTCGCTTGGTCTGCGCCGCCAGAGGGTGGCCAACCTGCGGCGCCTGCTGCACGGTCTTCAGCCAGCCCGACAGCTGGAGCGGCTGGCACGCGCACTGCCGCCGCTCGCAGTGCGCCAGCGCAACGCGCTCAGGTCGCGCCTGAGTCACGACCGCCAGCGCTGCAACGGCCTGGGTCGGGCGCTGGCGGCGGTCAGCCCGCTGGCGACGCTGGATCGCGGCTACGCCATCGTCCAGCGTGCCGGAGACGGCGCCGTCGTGCGCCGGGCCGATCAGGTGCAGACCGGTGAGATCGTCCACGCCCGACTGGCCGATGGCCGCCTGAGGCTGGGGGTTCTGGATCCAGACTGAACGACGCAGCCTGCGGTCGACCCCGCCCGCCGCGATCGCGCGTACACGGATTGGACGAAGCCGGAGATCCCGGCAGCCGGGGCCGGTCAGGACACACATGGATCGAATCGAAATCAGCGCATCTCGTCCGATTGCCGCCGCCGCGCTAAAGTGGCCGGCGATGGATGACGAAATCAGCGACGAGTCGCTCATGCAGGCCTTTGCCGACGGCCAGGCCTACGCCTTCGAGACCCTGTACGCCCGCCACCGGGGCGGCCTGTTTCGTTTCCTCCAGCGCCAGCTCAAGCAGACCGCGCTGACCGAGGAACTGTTTCAGGACGTGTGGCAACGGGTGATCGCGGCGCGTTCCCGCTACCGTCCCGAGGCCCGGTTCAGCACCTGGCTCTATGCCATCGCCCACAACCGGCTGAACGATCACTGGCGCGCACAACGCCACCGCCCCGAGCCGCCGGCCGACGCCGATCTTCGGCTGGCCAACGCCCGGTCGCCCGACGATCCCGAGCGCAACCTGTCCAGCTTCGAACAGCGGCGCAGGTTGCAGCTCGCCATCGAGGCACTGCCGCCGGAACAGCGCGAAGTGCTGATCCTTCGGTTGGAACAATGCCTGTCGATGGAGGAAATCGCCGCCATCACCGGCGCCGGTCGGGAAACCGTCAAATCCCGTCTGCGCTATGCGATGGACAAACTGCGTGAGAGATTGCAGCCATGAGCCAGACGCCTTCCGACCGGCACGACAGCCGCCAAAGCCCGCTGGACGACGAAGAGGCCCGGCTGGCGCGGCTGATTGCGCAGCTCCCCGGCGCAGTCCCCGACCCGCAAACCGATGCCCGACTCATGGCCGCTGCGCGAAAGGCCTGCGAAAGCCCGCCGCGTCGCAGGCCGCTGCCCTGGGGTCTGGGTGGCGCGCTGGCCGCGAGCCTGGCCTTGCTGGTGTACTGGCAGTCGCCGCAGTTGCCCGAGCCGAGCCCTTTGGCGGACGCACCCTCGGCCCGGATGCCCGCCACCGCCACGCCCGCGCGGCCGGCGTCGCCTTCGGCCGAGTCAGCGGCGGCTGGGGCCAGTGATCCTCCAGCCGGTGCCGAGATCGCCCAGATGAGCGGCGCCAGCGTCGACGCATCGGACGCCGAGCGCACTGCCGCCCGAAGCGAGCCACGGGTGTCGATCAGGCAAGACAGCCCGGCCCGCGTCGCAACGGACGAATCCGCCAGCCGCGCCGCGCCGCCGATCGCCGATGCGGTCGAGTACGACCCAAGCCGACTGGGCTCGCAGGACGCGCAGGGTGCGCTCGCCGAACGCCTGGCGCGCCGCGACGCGCGCGCCAGAGAGGCCACGCAAGCTGCCGCCTCGGAGCACGGCGAACCGGAGCCGCCGGAAACCGGCGAATCCGGTGATTTCGAATCGCACACCGCCGAACCTGAAACTGTCGGACGCGAATCGGCGCAGTCCGGCAAAGCGTCCTATCGCCTCGTGCAGCCGGAGCCGATCGCGGCGCCGACACCCGAACCCGTTCCGTTCCTGCCGCCAGTCGAATCCGATGTCGAATTGGCTGCCGAAGACTGGCTGGCGCGAATCCGCGAACGCGTCGCACACGGCCCACGGGACGAAGCGGTACGCAGCCTCATCCTGTTCAGGGCGCATCATCCAGACTTTCCGCTTCCCGAGGATCTGAGCGCGCTGCTGCGTTGATGGCGGTACCGGCGAGTCGCCCGCGCGGGCTGGCTGTCGCCGCCTGACGAATGGACTTCAGCGACCTGAAACCACTCATCCGGCGCCGCCTCAGAGTGCGCGCCCGACCAACGCCGACGCCAACCGGACGCACAAAGCGCTGAATCGGCCGCTACGCGGCCGATTCAGCTGGGCAACCCGCCCTGATGGGCCGATGAGAGGGCTTGCGCAACCGCTCAGAGATCGACCGACAGCCGGACGAACCACTCGCCGCCGTTGAAGCCGAACGGCGAGGACAGCGGCCGGGTTGCGCCGAGGAAGCGAAGGGTCCCGTTGGTCTCTGCATCCGGAAAGTTGTCGAACAGATTGTTGGCTCCGGCGGTCAGGGTGAATCGCTCGGCAAAGTAATAGCTGATGGCCAGATCGACCAACCACTCAGACCCAAACTCGGCGCGCTCGCCGAAGGTCGAGTCCTCCCAGCCACCGTAGCGGTTGACGCGCAGCAGAGCGTCGACGTTCCACGGCGTGCGGTAGTCGATGGTGAACACCGAGCGATGCCGCGGCAGTTGGTTCTCCAGATCGAACACCCTCTCGCCGTCGATGGTACTCGGGTCGAAGCGATCGACGGTCTGTTTGTTGTAGCTGTGCCGGGCATCGAAGGTGAGATCACCGTAATTGCCGGCATCGAACCGGTGAGTGGCGACCACGTCCAGGCCCTCGACAGTGGTGTCGAAAGCATTGCTGAAGAACGACACCGATCCCAGAAGTTCGGCATTCGGCACACGGGCATCGATCAGCTTCTGCTGCTCCGGTGAGCCCGGTGCGATCGAGAAATTGGCCAGAGCGATGCGGTCATCGACGTCGATGTTGTAATAGTCGACGGTCAGGGTCGTGCGATCGTTGAGCGTGAAAACCACGCCGCCCGACACGCTGAACGACTCCTCCGGCGTCAGGGGATTGGCGCCGAGTGCGATCGCTGCCGGGCTGTTGACCGGGAAGGTGCCGAGCGGAACCAGAGTGCCGGAAGCATTGGCCGTCGTGGTCACGTCGAGGGTGTTGATCTGGCCCGGCGTGGGCGCCCGGAAGCCGGTGTTGACCGTACCGCGCAAGGCGAGCCACTCGACCGGTTGCAAGCGCGCCGAGAATTTCCAGTCGAACTGGCTGTCGAAGGCCGAGGAATCCTCCAACCGTCCGGCGGCCGCCAAGGTCAGAGTGTCGGTGACATCGGCTTCGAGATCGACATAGCCGGCCCAACTGTCGCGACCGAACTTGCCGGCAGAATCCGGGCCGTCGCCCTGGAAACCATCCGACCCCACGCCGAACAACGGTGCGGTCGGGCCGCTGGCGAACGACGCCGGATCGCCAATACCGACGACATAGGTTTCGCGCCGCCATTCGCCGCCAAAAGCGATGTTGAGCGGCGAGGCGAACAGATCGTTGGCCAACGGATACACGAAATCGGCGTTGATGCCCTGCTCGCGCTGTTCGATGGTGCCGGGTCGGAAGTTGAGCGGACTCGTGCGCCCAAGACTCGGGTTGATCGAGTTCTCCAGGAGATAGTCGATTTCGTTCTCACCGAACCGACCGCTGACATCCCAGCGCAGCCCGGAATCGAGTTCGCCCTTGACGCCGAGCACACCCTCGAAGTCCTTGATATCGGCACCGAAGGTCGGCGTGTAGCCGCCTGGAAACAGCGAGAAAATCGGATTGAGCGCGACGAAGCCGGACGGGCTGTCGGGATCGGCGGTCACGAAGTCGTTGGGATTCAGACCCTGCGCGAGGATGGCATTTATGATCGACTGATCGACCGGATCGGCCCGACCATCGCCGTCGCTATCCACCAACAGCGTGCCGCGCGGCGCCACGCCGGGCACGCCGACCGGGGTGCGGAAGAAGAAGCTGGAGTCGAACTCCTGATCGGCATAGCTGCCGAACCCATAGACCCTCGCCGAATCGCTGGCGGCAAACTCGCCGTTGAAGAACAGCTTGACGCCCTCGACATTGGGATCGCCCCAGCGCTGACCGAGGCCGTTGAACGGCACCTTGTCGACCCCGACCGCCGCACCGACGGCTGCGGCATCGACACGCGGGCTGCCGCGGGAGGTGAAGTCGGCATTGACGTATTCCGCAGTGGCGTTGAAGAAGCCGTCCTCGGTCAGCGGCAGACCAACGTTGACCGACGTCTGGAATGTGTCGCCATCGCCCTCGTAGGTCGAGCCGTACTGGCTGGACACCGACACACCCTCGGGGTTGTCGTTGAGAATGATGTTGATGACGCCGGCGATGGCGTCCGAACCGTACTGCGCCGACGAGCCGTCGCGCAGCACTTCCACGCGCTGGATCGCGGCCGAGGGGAACAGGCCGAAATCGACCGCCTGGGCGCCCTGGTTGACCGTGCCGAAAGGCTCGGTCTGGAGGTTGACCAGGGCCGAGCGGTGCCGGCGCTTGCCGTTGACCAGCACCAGGGTCTGATCGGGTGGCAGATTGCGCAGATTGGCCGGGCGCACGAACGCGGTGCCATCGGCGATCGGAAAGCGCTGGGTGTTGAACGACGGGGCGATGTTGCTGAGCTGATCGGTGAAATCGAACGAGGACTGGCGTTCCAGATCACCGGCATGGAACACGTCCACCGGCGAGATCGACTCGGTCGGCGAACGGCCCTGAACACGGGTACCGGTGACGATCACATCGTCCAGCAAGGCCGCCTTGCCACGGGTCGCGTCCGTTTGGTCTGCATCGGCCGATGGCGGAGCGTCGGCATCCTCCGCAGTCTGAGCCCAGGCCCCGGAGCTGGCGACGGCCAGCGCGATGGAAAAATACAGTGCAGTTCTGCCTGGCGCGCCAGGCGCATTGCTTCGAGTCATTACGATTCCCTCCGTTTGTACGGCGAATTGGGCCGTATTGCTAAGAACTCGTTAAATTCATCATGCGTTTCTTTCACTGTCAAGGATAATTTTCAATCGCCACGCCGGCGGCCAGCCGCATTCATGCCGGCAGACGCCCATATCCCGACCTGCACGCTCGCCAATCGACCGGAACGGCACGAGAATCAAGCTACCGATTCGCGCTTGAGGCGATTCGATGCCGGGCAGCGCAGCCCCATCGCCGGCGCCCCATCGCCGGCGCCCCGGCGCCAACATCCTCTTCAGGTTCAAGATGACACAATGCGCGGTGTCGAGGCTCGGCCCGAGCCTCCCGGACCGGAGAACGCCTTGAAAGCATCGGACCTGTTCATCTCAGCACTGGAAGCCGAGAACGTCGAATACATCTTCGGCATTCCCGGCGAAGAAAACCTCGATCTGCTGGAATCGCTGCGTCACTCCGACATCAAACTGATCCTCACCCGGCACGAGCAGGCGGCGGGATTCATGGCGGCCACCTACGGCCGGCTGACCGGCAAGGCCGGCGTCTGCCTGGCCACGCTCGGTCCCGGCGCCACCAATCTGGTCACGCCCGCCGCCTATGCGCAGCTGGGCGCCATGCCGATGCTCATGCTGACCGGCCAGAAGCCGATCAAGACCAGCAAACAGGGCCACTTTCAGATCGTCGATGTGGTCGACATGATGCGTCCGCTGACCAAATACACCCGGCAGATCGTCTCCGCCGACCGGATCCCGGCCCGCATCCGCGAGGCGTTCCGCCGTGCCCAGGAAGAGCGCCCCGGTGCCTGTCATCTGGAATTGCCCGAAGACATCGCCCGCGACGATACCGACGCGATGCTGATTCCGGCCTCGGCCTCCCGTCGGCCGTTGCCCGACGACAAAGCCATTGCCCGCGCCGTCGACGCCATCGCCCAAAGCCGTCGACCGTTGCTGATGGTCGGCGCCGGCGCCAATCGCAACACCACCTGCAAGATGCTGCGCGAGTTCGTGGCCAAGCTGGGCATCCCCTTCTTTACAACGCAGATGGGCAAGGGCGTGCTGGACGAAACCGACCCGCTGTGGCTCGGCAATGCGGCGCTGTCCGATGGCGATTTCGTCCACCGCGCCATCGATCATTCGGACTGCATCATCAACGTCGGCCACGATGTCATCGAGAAGCCGCCGTTCTTCATGCGCGAAGGCAAGCGCACGGTGATTCACGTCAACTATTTCTCGGCCGAAGTCGACACCGTCTACTTCCCGCAGATCGAAGTCGTTGGCGATGTCGCCCACGCGGTCTGGCGTCTGAAAGAGGCGCTGTCGGCCAATCCGGACTGGGATTTCGCCTACTTCGACCGGGTTCGCGAGCACCTGCTTGAGCACCTTTCGCGCCATGCCGACGATGACCGCTTTCCGATCCATCCGGTTCGCCTGGTCGCCGAGGTGGCCCGCGCGGTGGGTGAGCACGACATCCTCGCGCTCGACAATGGCATGTACAAGCTGTGGTTCGCCCGCTATTTCCGCGCCCGGTTTCCCAACACGGTGCTGCTCGACAACGCGCTGGCAACCATGGGCGCCGGCTTTCCGTCGGCCATGGCCGCCAAGCTGGTCGCGCCCGAACGCCGGGTGATCGCCATCGCCGGCGATGGCGGCTTCATGATGAACTCCCAGGAAATGGAAACCGCCGTGCGTCTGGAGCTGGATCTGACCATCATCGTGTTGCGCGACAACGCCTACGGCATGATCAAGTGGAAGCAGGCCGATATGGGCTTCGGCAATTTCGGCATGGACATGGGCAACCCCGATTTCGTCCGCTACGCCGAGGCCTACGGTGCTCACGGCCACCGACCCGAGTCGGTCCACGGCTTCATCGAGACGCTGGCGCTCACCGGGCGCACGCCGGGCGTGCACCTGATCGATCTGGCCATCGACTATTCCGACAACGACCGCATTCTCAACCGCGAAATCAAGCAACTCAGCGCCGAGCTGTGACCCGCGCTACCGACAGGAGTCCGATCATGCTGAAAGACCGCTACCCCTACTATCTGGCCAATGCGGCGGTGTACGCCAACAGCGCGCTTGAGGTCACCAACAAGTTCACCGGCGAGGTCGCGACCCGGGTCGCGCAGGCCGACGCCGACGCCATCGCGGCCGGCATTGCCGCCGCCGATGGCGCGCGCGATGCGATGGCCGCCCTGCCCGCCCATGCCCGGCAGGATGTGCTGAACCACTGCGTCGCGCGCTTTCGCGAGCGCCACGAAGAACTCTCCCAGGCGCTGCGCATCGAGGCCGGCAAGCCGATCAAGGACGCCCGCGGCGAAGTGACCCGGTTGATCGACACCTTCCGGGTGGCCGCCGAGGAAGCCGTGCGGATCACCGGCGAAACGCTGGAACTGGGCATCTCGCCGCGCGCCAACGGCTATCGCGGAATGACCCGCCGGGTGCCGATCGGCCCGTGCTCTTTCATCAGCCCGTTCAATTTCCCGCTCAATCTGGCCGCCCACAAGGTCGCCCCGGCGATCGCCGCCGGCTGTCCGTTCGTGCTCAAGCCGGCCAGCCGCACGCCGATCGGCGCGCTGATCATCGGCGAGGTGCTGGCCGAAACCGACCTGCCCAAGGGCGCGTTCTCGATCCTGCCGGCCAGCCGCGACGGCGCCGACCTGTTCACCACCGACGGGCGCCTCAAGCTGCTGTCGTTCACCGGCTCGCCGGGCGTCGGCTGGGAGCTGAAGGCCAAGGCCGGCAAGAAGAAAGTGGTGCTGGAACTCGGCGGCAACGCGGCCTGCATCGTCGATGCCGACCAGGCCGACCGGCTGGATGCCGTTGTCGAGCGGCTGGTATTCGGCGCCTATTACCAGTCCGGCCAGAGCTGCATCAGCGTGCAGCGCATCATCGCCCACGCCGATATCTATGATGCCCTGCGCGACAAGCTCAGCGCGGCGGTCGCGGCGCTGAAGATGGGCGACCCGGCCGACGAAGACACCTTCATCGGCCCGATCATTTCGGAAGCCGAGGCCAAGCGCATCGAAAGCTGGGTGGCCAACGCGGTGAACGGCGGCGCCCGGCTGCTGTGCGGCGGAACGCGCGACGGCGTGATGATGCAGGCCACGCTGCTGGAAGACGTGCCGCTGGATTCGGAAATGAACTGCGAAGAGGTATTCGGCCCGGTTGCCGCGCTGTATCGGTTCGAGGATTTCGACCGCGCGCTCGAGCAGGTCAACGCCAGCGCGTTCGGCCTGCAGGCCGGCATCTTCACCCGCGACATCGGCAAGGCCATGCGCGCCTGGGACCGGCTCGACGTGGGTGGCGTGATCATCAACGACGTGCCGTCCTGGCGGGTCGACAACATGCCCTACGGCGGGGTCAAGGATTCCGGGCTCGGCCGCGAGGGCATCCGCTACGCCATCGAGGACATGACCGAAATCCGCCTGCTGGTGATTCGCGACTGAACCCGGCGGGCGGTCACCGGTTGGACTGGCCGCCGGAACGGGCGTAAGCCTCGCTGGCGACCACCACCTGCGCAATCCGCTTGCCGTCCCAGCGATAGATGAAGTGTTCGGTCTGCCGGCATGGCGCGATGCGGTCCGGGTAGAACACCGCCACGCACTCGCCGCCCGCGCGGCGCACGCTGTCGTAGACGATGCCATCGCTGCCGGCCGCGCGCATCCGCGCCGCCAGCGCCTGACCGGCGGCGTAGCTGTCGGGCTGATGCACCTCGGGCCAGCCGATGCGGACATCGTGCAGGGTGGCCACCACGTCGGCCAGATAACAGCGCATTTGCAGCTCGGTCGGCGGGTGGGCGCCGTCGCGCAGAAAGCGCTCGCGGTGGTACACGGTTTCATCGATCGCCGTGGCCCGGTCGCCGGCCGCGTAGTACACGCCGAATTCGCCGGTGCCGAACCGCGAGCCGTCCGGCCGCAGGTGGGTGAAAGCGCTCATGATCGGCGTGGTGCCCGGCCCGCTGATCCGCCGCTGCGGCGGTACCCGGCGCAACTGGCTCAATTGCTCGCGCAGGCGATCATTGGTGAGGCCTTCGAGCGCCATCACCGCCTCCAGATCGCCCGGATCGGCGACCGCGTCGAACAACCCGACCGGCGGAAACCGCGACGGCACGATGCGATACGACGGCCGCCACGCGATATCGGCGAACGGCGGAACCGCCCCGCTCACCAGCCGCGCTCGCCGTCGAGGTATTGCCGCACCACGTAAAGGTCGGCGACCTGTCCGCCCAGCATCCGCTCCAGCGGCGTCGCCCCACCGAAGGCCGGCGCCTGATTGTCCCGCCGCACCCAGGCATCGGCATGCTCGCGATTGGGCAGCAGCACCTGAAGCGCTTTGTAGATGCCCAACAGATAGCTCAACCGCTCGACCAGATCCTTGGCCACCACGCCGACCTCGCCCGCCTTCCACCGGAAATAGGTGCTGCGTCCGGGCGAACCCAGCACGATTCGGCACTGCTCATTGTCCAGGCCCCACTTTTCGGCGATGCGGAAAAACGTGCGCAGCCCAGGCTCGACCAGATCGCGATAGTCGCGAGCCGGCGCGGGCGAGTGCAGGTTGGGCTTGACGAGGCCGGACATGACATTGATCCGTATTTGGACTTAGAGACATTTATAGTCCCATTGTGGACTCCATGCAAGCCACGCGAGACAAATACAGCGCCCGGCGTGGGATGCGCTTGACCCACGAGGCTCGCGTAGCCCGGTTCAGGCCGAAGGCCGTGTACCGGGACGGCGAGATGGATCATCCGTGGCGGGTTGGGTGGTGCGTTGCGGGTTGGGTGGTCCGTTGCGGGTTGGGTGGTCCGCAGCCGGATGGGTGATGCGCGGCGAGGCAGGTGGCGCACGGCGGTCCCGGCATTCGCTGCGCTCGTGCCGGGCTACTCGGGTCGGTGCTACCAGGCTCACGTAGCCCGGTTCCGGCCGAAGGCCGTGAACGGGCGTGTCCTAGATTTTGTGTAAACGGGCCACCGGCAGGAAACTGCCACAACACCCGGAGGCACAATGAGCAATCCCAAGCACGCGGTACCCGACGAGCTGCTGTCCAGCCTGTTGACGAACTACAAGAAGCCGGCA